>NZ_VZQO01000047.1:0-64071 GCF_014397665.1 Paraburkholderia sp. UCT2 | reverse complement strand
CCCGCGTTAGTGCCTGAGCACTGACGCGGGTCCGATCCCCGAAGGGGATTGGTGTGAACTCCCGCGGGAGCTGACAGAAACGCACGGTTGGGATTCAGTGTTGTGCCAGAAACAACACAACCCCCCCCACCCGAATCCTTTACGCTTCTTCCCGATTGGCTGTGGCGCAACCGGTTGACTCCAACCCTGCGACGCAGCAACCCGTCATGCCTGATGACCATAGCGAGTCGGTCCCACCCCTTCCCATCCCGAACAGGACCGTGAAACGACTCCACGCCGATGATAGTGCGGATTGCCCGTGTGAAAGTAGGTAATCGTCAGGCTCCCCCCCAGTCAGAAACCCCACCCGTCGCGGTGGGGTTTTTGCGTTTACGCGGCCGACTTTGCGCGCTGTATCCGTCAGCGCAAGGTTACGCGTTCTGACATCCAGCGAGCCGTCGCACTGCCGCAGCGGGATCTCGCTCACCTCGTCCTGATCTCTCGCAGCGTTGTTGGTCTCGTACTAAATTCCAACTTCTGACGGGTTACGCTGATGGATACTGCGCGCTTCACTACTTTCCGATCCGCGACGCATCCGCGTAATCCGGCGACTTCCGACGCGGTCGTCCAAAATCCGTGTCCTTCTGGCTCGGCCGAACAGCACCTCCTCCAAACACGCTAAGCCCGCTTACGCGCCGGCGCTAGATCGGATCCCCCTGCGATAAAGCGGTCGAGTCTTTCGCTGGCCTCCGTAATCGCCCAAAGCGGAGCGCGATGCAGCTGCCGATCGTAGCTCGTTGCGATGGATGCAAAGAGCGCGAATCCCGCTTCGTCAAGTTTCCATTCGTTGCGTTCCCGACCTGCGTCGAACACCATCGCCGAGGCGCGGTCCGCGGCGTGGAGCTCTTCGTGGCTCATCGAGCCAAAGCCGGCATCAGCGAGGTAGCTGGTCAACAGCATGATCTGCGTGACCGTCTGCGCATCGCTCTTCGTACCGAGGCCGCGGCGCAGTGCGTCGAGCGACAGATGAACTCGCAACGCGAGATCGTCGGCGATCTGGCGCGCGATGGGCAACAGCATGGCTTTGGCATGCCGCGCGCGGGCGGCGCCAGTGTTGCGGAAAGGAATTGGTTGTGCCATGGAGATCCGAGGGGTTTGCCTGAGCACATGCAATAACGGCGCGCTTCGCAAAAGGTTGAGCCTTCATTGCGTTTTAGCCGCTTCCTTCGACGAAAACGTTTGCTGGCGGCCACTTGCGCGCAGATTGCCGGCACGTCGCGGCGTCCGTCGTCGAGCGAATTGGCACCTACATCGCCCGCGATGCGCCGTTCACTCCCCACGAATCCAGCGGCTTTGCTTCCTATGCTTGCCCACGGAAAGGCGTCGCGCCGCATTGCCACCTCGCGCGCGTCCGGCCATCTACCTCGGCGAAACCTCTCTATCATGACGATTGGAACAACCTCGGCCAGCAAGCCGGAACGGAGCAAGTCCCGCCGGCAAGCGCCATCCAGCTGTCTTCGACCCGAGATGCATCGATGCAGACTCATTCATCCAACGTTGTCTCGACGCCCGCCGATTTGCGGATCGACGGCGCGCGGCTGTGGGACTGTCTCATGCAGCTCGCGCGGATCGGCGCGACCGACAAACGCGGTGTCTGCCGTCCACCACTGACCGAACTCGACCGTGAGGCACGCGATCAGTTCATCGCGTGGACGAAGGAGATCGGCCGCACGGTGCCGGTCGACGCGATCGGCAATATTTTCGCGCGGCGGACGGGGCTGCGTGACGATCTGCCGCCCATAATGACGGGCAGCCATCTCGACACGCAGCCGACCGGCGGCAAATTCGACGGCAATTATGGTGTGCTGGCAGGGCTGGAGGTGCTGCGCCCGCTGGCCGAGGCCAACGTGCAGACCATCGCGCCGCTCGAGGTTGCCATGTGGACCAACGAGGAGGGCTCGCGATTCTTGCCGGTGATGATGGGCTCCGGCGTGTTCGCCGGCGCATTCACGCTCGAGCACGCGCTAGCGCAACGCGATCGCGACGGCGTAGCGGTGCGCCACGCGCTAGCGGCGATCGGCTATGCCGGCGAGCATCGCAAGTCGCACGCTGTCGGCGCATATTTCGAGGTGCATATCGAACAGGGGTCCGTGCTCGAAGCGCACGACAAGGTCATCGGCGTCGTGCAGGGCGCGCTCGGGCAGCGCTGGTACGACCTGACCGTGCACGGCATGGAAGCGCACGCGGGGCCGATGGCGCTGCGCCGCGACGCGCTGCTCGTCGCCGCGGATCCGATCCATGCGGTGAACCGTATCGCACTCGATCACGCGCCGCTTGGCCGTAGCACGGTCGGCTGGCTCGACGTGCATTCAAACTCGCGCAACGTCATTGCGGGCCGCGTGAAATTCAGCGTCGACCTGGGCGCAGCCGATGACGCATCGCTCACTGCGATGGACCTCGCATGGCGTGCAGCGTGCGCGCAGGCGGGCAGCAATGGGGGCAACGCCGCCACCAACGCCGCCGCCACCCGCGCGAGCAGCAGCTTGGACGCCCCCATCACTATCAACATCGAGCAGGTCGTCTACTTCCCGCCGCAGCGATTCGCCGCGCAATGGATCGCCGAGGTCAGACAGAGCGCGGAGCGGCTCGGTGTGTCGTCGATGGACGTGATCAGCGGCGCGGGCCACGACGCCGCCTATCTCGCGCGCGGCGCACCCAGCGCGATGATCTTCGTTCCCTGCAAGGGCGGCATTAGCCACAACGAAATCGAGGACGCGCGCGCCGATCATCTGGAAGCCGGCTGCAATATGCTGCTGCAGGTGATGCCGAGCGCGGCGTCGAGAACGGGGAGCATGCGCACATGAAGGTCCTGATCGCACGAATGAACCACGAGACCAACACGTTCTCGCCAGTAGAGACCCCGCTGGCCGCATTCGGCCGCAACGGTCCGAGCTACGGCCGCGCCGCGTTCGACGAAAACAAGGGCATGCAAACCGCGATGGCCGCGTTCATCGACGCCGCCGAGCGCGTGCATGCCGAAATCGTGACGCCGATCTCCGCCATGGCGAATCCGAGCGGGCCGGTCGACGCCGCCGCCTACGATACGATCTGCGACGCGATCGTGGCAGCCGCGACGGGCTGCGACGCGGTGATGCTCGATCTGCACGGCGCGATGGTCGCCGAGAACTCGACCGACGGTGAAGGCGATCTGCTCGGGCGCGTGCGTGCGTCGCTGCCGCACGCGCCGATCGCGGTCGCGCTCGATCTGCATGGCAACGTCACGCAAAAAATGATCGACAACGCCGACGTCATCGTCAGCTTCAAGACCTATCCGCACGTCGACATGTACGAGACTGGCGCACATGCAGCGCGCTTGCTCTTCGACATGATCGAGGGCCACGCGAAGCCGGTGATCGCGTGGCGTCAGCCGCCGCTGCTCACGCACACGCTGCGCAGCGCGAGCGTTGACGGCGCGATGAAACGCGCGCTCGATGCCGCGCGCGCCGCCGAGGCCGACGGCATGCTCGCGGTGTCGGTGCTGGCGGGCTTCTCGCTCGCCGATATCGAAGCGCCATGCATTAGCGTCGTCGTCGTGGGCAATGGCGAGCGCGCGGATGCGGAGGCGGTCGCCGAGCGCATCGCGCGGCAGATCTGGGACGAGCGCGACGATTTCGTCTATCGCAGCGCGCCGCTTGCCGAATCGGTCGCGCGGGCGGCGTCGCTGGCACGCGCCGCCGATAAACCGGTGCTAATGCTCGATCACGGCGACAACTGCATGTCGGGCGGCACGTGCGACACGATGGATTTGCTCGAGGAAGCGTTGAGGCAGGGCCTCGAAGGCATCGTCAGCGGGCCGTTGTGCGATCCGCAGGCGGTCGCGGCCCTGGCGGCCTCGGGTGTCGGTAGCACGGTCACGCTCGCGATCGGCAACAAGCTCACAAACGATGCATTGCCCTCGCGTTCGCCGCTTGCCCTGACCGGCGTCGTGCGCGCGCTGACCGACGGCGAATACGTGATCAGCGGCCCGACCTACACCGGCCAGCGCGCGTACATGGGGCGCGCGGCAGTGCTCGACACCGGCACGGTGAAACTCGTCGTGACCGAACGAACGCATGAGCCGTGGGATCTCGGCGTGTTCGAGAGCGTCGGCATCGATCCGCGCCGCGCGCGTTTTCTGCTGCTCAAATCACGCATGTATTGCCGGCCGGTTTTCGTGCCGATCGCGGAGGCACTCGTCGAATGCGATAGCCGCGGCGTCACGAGTTCGGACTATGGTCTGTTCAGCTTCGAGCACGTGAAGCGGCCGGTTTATCCATTGGACCCTCACACCGAATGGACCGCGACGAACTGATCAACATGCATGCGTTTCGATAAGTCGCGGCAAGGGCTTGTGCAGTCCGCATTGACTCTCTATAATTCGCGCCTCTAAAGGCTCGTAGCTCAGTTGGTTAGAGCACCACCTTGACATGGTGGGGGTCGTTGGTTCGAATCCAATCGAGCCTACCAACGCATCTGTGACGTAGACGAAAGCGGTCCGCTTTCGTCTACGGTCCTGTCAAATCGATCCAGTCGTTCCCTCAGTTTCGCCGTTCGGCATCACGTCCCCTTCGTTGTTGTTGTCCGCTCGTGGCTCGAGGCTCGTGCACGTTCACGCGCGCGCTCTCACCGTTGCGTCGTCGTTCGACAATGCGCGGTACAGTTAGACCTTCCGCTTTCGCCGCCGACCCGACTGCCGTTCCCATCGCATCTTCGATCATGCGATGCCGGCAGCATCCAACGGAGCTGACGCAATGAAGAAGCTCATCAACGAGGTGTCCGCCGTGGTCCCCGAGATGCTCGACGGGCTCATCGCGCTCAATCCCCAACTCTCGCTATTGCAAGGCGGCACGATCGTCTTGCGCGCCGATGCCCAGGCCGTGGCCGCGCGCGGCGAGGTCGCGCTGATCTCGGGCGGCGGCTCGGGCCACGAGCCCGCGCACGGCGGCTATGTGGGCCACGGCATGCTCAGCGCGGCGGTGGCCGGCGAGGTCTTCAGCTCGCCCTCGACCGACGCCGTGCTCGACGCGATACGCGCGGTGGCCGGCCCCGCGGGCGCGTTGCTGATCGTCAAGAACTACACGGGCGACCGCTTCAACTTCGGCCTCGCGGCCGAAATCGCGCGCGTCGAGGGCATCCTCGTTGAGATGATGATCGTCGCCGACGACGTCGCGCTGAGCGCGAGCGGCGATCACGCGGGCCGTCGCGGACTCGCGGGCACAGTGTTGGTTCACAAGATCGCGGGCGCGGCGGCCGCGCGCGGTTTGCCGTTGGCCGAGGTCGCGCGGCTCGCTCGGGAAGCGGCCGCGTCGCTCGGCACGATGGGCGTCGCGCTGACGCCGTGCACGGTGCCGGCCGCGGGCAAGCCGGGCTTCGCGCTGGGCGATGGCGAAATCGAATGGGGCCTCGGCATTCATGGCGAACCCGGCGTGGCGCGCGGCGCGCTGGAGCCGGCCGACGCGATCGTCGGCAAGCTGCTTGCAAAGATCGTCGACGATCTCGCGTTGAGGGCGGGCGAGCGCGTCGCGCTGCTCGTCAACAATCTGGGTGGCACGCCGCCGAGCGAACTCAACGTGGTGGCTGGTGCCGCGCTGCGCGAGCTTGCCGGGCGCGGCATCGAAGTCGCGCGCGCGTGGGCCGGCACGTTCCTGAGCGCGCTCGAAATGGCCGGCGTCTCGCTGACGCTGCTGCGTATCGATGACGAACGGCTGAGCCTGCTCGACGCCGCCTCACAGACGAGCGCATGGCCTGCGCTGAGCGGCCGCGTCGCGCAGGTCGCGGTGCGTGCGGCGCCACCCGCGCCGCAAAGCGCGAGCGGCGCGACGCTCGCGCGTGACGCAACGCTGCGGCGCGCGATCGAAGCGGTCTGCGAGTGCCTGCTGGCAGCCGAGCCGACATTGACCGAAATGGACCAGCGCGTCGGCGACGGCGACCTCGGCATCAGCCTCGCGCGCGGCGCACGCGCGGTGCAGCTCGAGCTCGATTCCTACGCGTGCGCAACCACCCCGGGCGCGGTATTGCGCGGCATGTCGGCGACGCTGCGGCGCGTGGTGGGCGGCACGTCGGGTCCGCTGTACGCGGTGATGCTGCTGCGCGCGGCGGCCGCGCTCGAACAGTCGGGCGGGACCACCGCACGGCAATGGGCGACGGCGTTCAGCGCCGGTGTCGATGGGTTGATGGAACTGGGGGGCGCGAGGCCGGGCGATCGGACGATGGTCGATGCGCTGAGGCCCGCTGCCGACGCGCTGCACGACGCACTCGCTCAGGGAGCGTCGACGGATGTCGCATTGCAGGCCACCGTCGCTGCGGCAAGCGACGGCACGTCTCGTACCGCATCGATGCATCCGCGGCGCGGGCGTTCGAGCTATGTCGGCGAGCGCGCGCTCGGTCATATGGACCCGGGCGCGCATGCGGTCGCGTTGTGGCTCGCGGCGATTCGCGACGCGCTTCCCGGTTAGGCGCAGGCGGACGCGAACGATACGGCGAACGCAAGGGACGAGCGCACTTTCGCAGCAGAGAAAAACTACGCCGCCGTCACGGCCGCAGGAGATCGAATCCCGCGAACGCCACGACGCCGCTCAGTGCGATCAGCGCCACCGAGTGCTGTCCAAGGTACAGCAGCCCGGCAGCGGACCAACACGTGACAGCGAATGCGGCAATACGTCTCATGCTTCCTTCTACGACTCGAACTCAAAAACCGACTCAGAAGCCCAGCGTAACGGCCAGCAATCCACTGACGACACCGCCCACCACCACTGCACAGGTCACCACCGTCAGTACGCGCCGCGGAAACGACCGCGCGAGCATCGCGAGCGACGGCACGCTGACGAGCGGCAGCGTCATCAGCAGCGCGCCGGCGGGGCCGGCGGCCATGCCGAACGACAGCATCGCCTGAATGATCGGCACTTCACCCGCGGTCGGAATCACGAACAGCGTGCCGGCGATCGACAGCGCGATGATCCACAGCAGGCTGTTGTCGACGTCCGGGCCGATGTGCGGAAACAGCCACGCACGCGCCGCGCCGAGAATCAGCACGAGCGCGATGTATTCCGGCACGAGCCGCAGCGTCATGCGCCCCAGAATCGTGATCCAGCGCGAGAACGGGGTGCCTGGATCGTCGGCGCTGACCAGTTGCGCGACGGCCTCTCGCGACGCTTGCGCTTCCTGCGGCGTGACCATGCGGTTCACGACGTAGCCAAGGCCGAACACCATCACGATGCCGAGCGCGAGGCGCAGGCCCATCCACTGCCAGCCGAGCACGAAGCCCATGAAGATCAGCGTAGCGGGATTCAGCGCGGTATTACCGAGCCAAAAAGCAATCGCCGCGCCCGGCGCCGCTTCACGCGCGCGCAGGCCCGCGACGACCGGCGCCGCGCAGCAGGTGCACATCATGCCCGGCAACGACATCAGGCCGCCTTTGACGACGCTGTTGAAGTCGGCACGGCCGAGCGCGCGCGCGACCCATTGCGGCGGAATCAGCGCCTGTACCGCGGAGCCGAGCAGCAGGCCGAGCACCATCGCCTGCCAGATTGCCTTGCCGTAAGCGAGCGCGAAGTCGATCGCGGCCTGCCATGAGGCCGCCGGCGCGCTCGCGGACGTGCCCATCAGGATCGACTTGCCGATCGAATGCTGGCTCGCGGCGACGAACGCGCGGTTGTAGTACGGAAACCACTTCACATAGAAGAGGCCGACGACGGCGATCAGCAGGAACACGATCCAGCCAAGCGTGACGCGGGGTTGCCGAAGGGTTGATTGCATGATGGTTGTTGAATGTCGTTGTGGATCAACCGACGACTAGCGTGCGGGTATCGAGCTGCGCGAGCAGCATTTTCGCCTGCTCGACGATGTCGGCGTCGTTCGGGCGGAAATCGAGTTGCAGCGCGTTGGGCAACTGCTCGAAATGCTGGCCGCTGCTGCGCGCGTATGCGGGATCGTAGTGCCGTTCGATCAGTTCGCGCGCGAGCTCGGCGCGCCGGTTCTCGTCGACGAGCCGCAGCCAGCCCGTGACCCGCTCGCGGCTGTGCAGACCGATCAACCGTTCCAGCTGTCCCTTGAAGTAATCGGGATGCTCGAACAAATGCGCGTAATCCTGCAACAGAAACGCCGCGCGGTCCTCGCTGCTCGAGCGCACCTCGACGCACGCGCCGCGATGAAACGTTTCGAGCAGCGCGAGCGGCAGCGTGACGGAGCCAATACGCCGGCTTTCCGCCTCGACGAACACCGGCCGATTCACGTCGAAGTCGCGCAGCGCTGTGACGAGCAGCGTGTCGAAACGCTTTTGCGACGGCTGCGCCACGCCCGTATACGCGCCGAGCAGCGAGCCGCGATGCGAGGCGAGCGCCTCGAGGTCGAGCGTCTGCGCGCCGGCCTCATGCAGCGCCGACAGCAGCCGCGTCTTGCCGCTGCCGGTCGGGCCGACGAGCGCGATATAGCTGAAACGGCGCGGCAGGGTTTCGAGCCTCTCCAGCGTGGCGCGCCGGTAGCTCTTGTAGCCGCCGTCGAGCTGCCGCGCCGACCAGCCGATCATGTTGAACAGCGTCGTGACCGAGCCCGAACGCTTGCCGCCGCGCCAGCAGTAGATCAGCGGGCGCCAGTTGCGCGGCCGGTCGGCGAACGTGGTTTCCAGATGATGCGCGATGTTGCGCGCGACCAACGCCGCGCCGAGCCGCGTGCCCTCGAACGGCGACACCTGCGTGTAGGTCGTGCCGACCAGCACGCGTTCCTCGTTGCTCAGCACTGGCGCGTTGGTCGCGCCCGGAATATGGTCTTCCTCGAACTCGAGCGGAGTGCGAACGTCGACGATTTCATCGAAATCGCCGGCTTTGTCGAGGCTGACTAGAAGACTTTTCAAGGGAGTAGGGACAAAACGGACCGCGGGAAGACCGAAATTATCGCATGGGCGGCTCGTTCGGGCCGGTTATATGCGTCCTTCCGGGTTCTCCAGTGACGTCCTTCGGCCGCCTACCTCAGATGACTTCGACCCGCGCTTCCCCGCTCACCAGCTCGCCGATCACCCGTGCGTCGGCAAAGCCATCGGCGCTGAACAGCGCGAGCACTTCGTCTACCGCTTCGGGCGAGCACGACACCAGCAGCCCGCCCGACGTCTGCGGATCGGTCAACAACGCGCGGCCGGCGGACGGCAAGGTGGCGGGCAGCACCACGTCGTGGCCGTAGGCATCCCAGTTGCGGCCCGATGCGCCGGTGAAAATGCCTGCTTGCGCGAGGCTCGCGACGTTCGGCAGCCACGGCAGGTCCGCGTAGCGCACGCGCGCGGTCAGCTTCGAGCCGCGTGCGAGTTCCAGCGTGTGGCCGAGCAGGCCGAAGCCGGTGATGTCGGTCAGCGCATGCACGCCGTCGAGCCGCGCCAGCTCGGCGCCCGGCCGGTTCAGCTTGGTGGTCGCGCCGATCATTGCCGCGTAGCCGGCCGCGTCGAGCCGGTCTTTCTTCAGTGCCGCGGACAGAATCCCGACGCCGAGCGGCTTGCCGAGGATCAGCACGTCTCCGGCCTGGCCGCCCGCGTTGCGCTTGACGCGCTTCGGATCGACGATGCCCAGCGCGACGAGGCCGTAAATCGGCTCGACGGAATCGATCGAATGGCCGCCCGCGAGCGGGATGCCTGCTTCCGCGCAGACCGATTCGCCGCCTTTCAGCACAGCCGCGATCACGTCGTGCGGCAGCACGTTGATCGGCATGCCGACGATCGCGAGCGCCATGATCGGCTTGCCGCCCATCGCGTAGACGTCGGAGATTGCGTTGGTCGCGGCGATGCGGCCGAAGTCGAATGGATCGTCGACGATCGGCATGAAGAAATCGGTGGTCGCGACGATCGCCTGGTCTTCGTTGAGCTTGTAGACGGCGGCGTCGTCGGCAGTGTCGTTGCCGACCAGCAGGTCGGGGAAGAATGGCAGCGGCGCGCTGCGCTTGAGCAGATCGGCGAGCAGGCCGGGCGCGATCTTGCAGCCGCAGCCGCCGCCGTGCGACAGGCTCGTCAGGCGGGGCGACTGGCTTGCTTGGACTTGGGTCATGGGGGCGAGAGTTGGGGTTCGTCGAATGACCGCATTATGAGGGTTGTTTTCACACTGTGCAGCGTCGGCACGGGCGCAAACCGGCTCTATGCCGAACCCGTTTCGAACCCCGTTTTGCCGAGCGATAAACGGCTGCGTAAAAAATACTAATGCCGAAGGAAATGCAAGCGGCATGTACGCGCGATGAAACGAATTCCTTACGCTACAACGCAATTCCGCGGCGCCCGGGTAGTTCATAGGAGCGCAATAGTCCGCCGATGAGGTCAGTGGGAGTGACTATTCGCGGATGCAGCATGAACGCTGCCCAGCAGCGGGAATAAATCGTGCCAGCAGGGTACCGCCCTTTCAAGTGACTTTCGCATGTCCCATTTACCGGGGTGGCGAATGCACTACGCTGCATGTCGCGAAACGGCATCTATAATCAATTTTGTCCCCAAAAGAGCCGAGGCCATGCAATGACGCAAATGACTCGGCGACAATTCCTGAAGGTCTCTGCCACGACACTTGCCGGATCGAGCCTGGCCCTGATGGGCTTCTCGCCGACACCCGCGCTGGCCGAAGTCCGTCAGTACAAATTGTCGCGTGCGACTGAAACCCGCAACACCTGCCCGTACTGTTCGGTGGGCTGCGGCATCCTGATGTACGGTCTTGGCGACGAGGCCAAGAATGTGAAGACGAGCATCTTCCACATCGAGGGCGACCCCGACCATCCGGTCAATCGTGGCACGCTGTGCCCGAAGGGCGCGAGCCTGATCGACTTCATCCATAGCCCGAGCCGTCTGCGCTATCCCGAGTACCGCGCGGCCGGGGCGAACGAGTGGAAGCGCATCTCGTGGGAAGACGCGCTGGACCGCATCGCGAAGCTGATGAAGGAAGACCGCGACGCGAACTTCGTCGAGACGAGCGCAGACGGCAAGAAGGTCAACCGCTGGCTGACGACCGGGATGCTTGCTGCGTCGGCCAGCAGCAACGAGGTGGGTTACCTGACGCACAAGACTGCTCGCAGTCTTGGCATGCTCGGATTCGACAATCAGGCGCGTGTCTGACATGGCCCGACGGTGGCAGGTCTTGCCCCGACGTTTGGCCGTGGAGCGATGACGAACCATTGGGTCGACATCAGAAACGCGGACGTGATTCTCGTGATGGGCGGCAATGCGGCCGAGGCACACCCATGCGGTTTCAAATGGGTCACCGAAGCCAAGGCGCACCGCAAGGCGCGCCTGATCGTGGTCGACCCGCGCTTTAATCGCACGGCGTCGGTCGCCGACTACTATGCGCCGATCCGCACCGGCACGGACATCGCGTTCCTCGGCGGGGTGATCAACTATCTGCTGACGAACGACAAGATCCAGCACGAGTACGTGAAGAACTACACGGACATGTCGTTCATTGTCCGTGAGGATTTCGCGTTCAAGGACGGCCTGTTTTCCGGCTACGACGCCGACAAGCGCAGCTACGACAAGACTTCGTGGGACTACGAGCGCGGCGATGACGGCTTCGCCAAGGTCGATCCGACGCTGCAAGACCCGCGCTGCGTCTATCAGCTGATGAAAAAGCACTACTCGCGCTACACGCCTGAGCAGGTCGAAAAAATCTGCGGCACGCCGAAGGACAAGTTCCTGCATGTATGCGAAATGCTCGCGTCGACGTCGGTGCCAGGACGCGCGTGCACGATCATGTACGCGCTTGGCTGGACGCAGCACTCGATCGGTTCGCAGATGATCCGCACCGGCGCGATGGTGCAGCTGCTGCTCGGTAACATCGGCATCGCTGGCGGCGGCATGAATGCGCTGCGCGGCCACTCGAACATCCAGGGCCTGACGGACCTCGGCCTGATGTCGAACCTGTTGCCGGGCTACATGACGCTGCCGATGGAAGCGGAGCAGGACTTCGACGCCTACATCGCCAAGCGCGCCAGCCAGCCGCTGCGGCCGAACCAGCTGAGCTACTGGCGCAACTATCGCGCGTTCCACGTGAGCTTCATGAAATCGTGGTGGGGCGACAAGGCGACCGCCGAAAACAACTTCGCTTTCGACTATCTGCCGAAGCTCGACAAGTCCTACGACCTGCTGCAGGTCTTCGAGCTGATGAGTCAGGGCAAGATGACCGGCTACATCGCGCAGGGCTTCAACCCGCTTGCCGCCGCGCCGTACAAGTCGAAGAACGGCGCGGCTCTGGCCAAGCTCAAGTGGCTCGTGATCATGGACCCACTCGCAACGGAAACGTCCGAGTTCTGGAAGAACTACGGCCCGTTCAACGATGTCGACAGCGCATCGATCCAGACCGAGGTTTACCGTCTGCCGACCACCTGCTTCGCCGAGGAACGCGGCTCGCTCGTCAGTTCGAGCCGGGTGCTGCAGTGGCACTGGCAAGGGGCGGACGGCCCCGGCGAAGCGAAGAGCGACCTCGAAATCATGGCAGGGCTGTGGCTGCGGATTCGCGAGGCTTACCGCAAGGACGGCGGCAAATATCCCGATCCGATCCTGAACATGAGCTGGCCGTATGCGAAGCCGGACAGCCCGACGCCCGAAGAACTCGCGATGGAGTTCAACGGCAAGGCGCTCGCAGACGTTACTGATCCGAAGGACCCGACCAAGGTGCTCGCGAAGAAAGGCGAGCAGCTCGCCAGTTTCGCGCTGCTGCGCGACGACGGCTCGACCTCGAGCGGTTGCTGGATCTTCTGCGGCGCCTGGACCCAGGCGGGCAACCAGATGGGCCGCCGCGACAACTCGGACCCGACCGGCATCGGCAACACGCTGAACTGGGCGTGGGCATGGCCGGTGAACCGGCGGGTTCTATACAACCGCGCGTCGTGCGATCTCAACGGCAAGCCGTTCGATCCGACGCGCAAGCTGATCGCGTGGAACGGCAGCACGTGGTCGGGCGCCGACATTCCGGACTTCAAGGTCGACGAGCCGCCCGAAAACGGCATGAATCCGTTCATCATGAATCCGGAAGGCGTGGCTCGGTTCTTCGCGCGCGAGAATATGGTGGAAGGGCCATTCCCCGAGCACTACGAGCCGTTCGAAACGCCGCTCGGCTACAACCCGCTGCATCCGGACAACAAGTTGGTCGTCAGCAATCCTGCGGCGCGCGTGTTCCCGGACGACATGGCCACGTTCGGCACGCACGAGAACTTCCCGCATACGGCGACCACCTATCGTCTGACCGAGCATTTCCACTACTGGACCAAACACGCGCGTCTGAACGCGATCATCCAGCCCGAGCAGTTCGTCGAGATTGGCGAAGACCTCGCGAAGGAGATCGGCGTGGTAGCCGGCGACCGGGTCAAGGTGAGCTCGAACCGCGGGCACCTGGTTGCCGTCGCGGTCGTGACGAAGCGGATCAAACCGCTGATGATCGAAGGCAAGAAGGTGCAGACCGTCGGGCTGCCGCTCCATTGGGGCTTCAAGGGTGTCGCGAGGCCGGGCTATCTCATCAATACGCTGACGCCCCCGGTGGGCGACGGGAATTCGCAGACACCGGAATTCAAGTCGTTCCTCGTCAAGGTCGAAAAGGCATAAGGAAAAGAGATGGCACTGCAATCACTGGACATCAGACGCGTTTCGGCCACCACCACGCAGCCGCCGGTGATTCGCGAGCCGGCCACGGGCACGGTCGCGAAGCTCATCGACGTGTCGAAGTGCATCGGCTGCAAGGCGTGTCAGACGGCTTGCATGGAGTGGAACGATCTGCGCGACGAGATCGGCGTGAACGTGGGCGTCTACGACAACCCGCCCGATCTCACCGAGCATTCGTGGACCGTCATGCGGTTTGCCGAGTACGAGAATTCCGCCGGCGATATCGAATGGCTGATCCGCAAGGACGGCTGCATGCACTGCGACGACCCGGGCTGTCTGAAGGCCTGTCCGGCGCCGGGCGCGATCGTGCAGTACACGAACGGCATCGTGGATTTTCACCAGGAGAACTGCATCGGCTGCGGCTTCTGCATCGCCGGCTGCCCGTTCGACATCCCGCGTATGTCGCAGAAGGATCGCCGCGTGTACAAGTGCACGCTGTGTTCGGATCGTGTGGCGGTCGGCCAGGAGCCGGCGTGCGTGAAGACCTGCCCGACCGGCGCGATCATGTTCGGCACCAAGGAGGACATGAAGCAGCAGGCCGAGGACCGCATCGTCGATCTGAAGGAGCGCGGTTTTCAGAACGCTGGCCTGTATAACCCGGACAAGGTCGGCGGCACGCATGTGATGTACGTATTGCACCACGCCGACCGGCCGTCGCTGTATCACGGCCTGCCGGACGATCCGCGCATCAGTCCGCTGGTCTCCTTGTGGAAGGGCATAGCCAAGCCGATCGGGCTCGCCATTATGGGGATCGCCGCGCTCGCGGGCTTCTTCCACTACACGCGCGTCGGCCCGAACGAGGTGTCCGAGGCCGACGAAGCCGCAGCCGTCAAGGAAGCCGAAGAAGCACGCCGTTCGCGGGAGGGTACGCAATGAACCACTCTGAGCACACCGATTTCACGGACCTGAAGGGCAACCGACTGATCGTGCGCTATACGCCGAACGAGCGCACGAATCATTGGATCACCGCGATCTGTTTCATCCTGCTTGCGCTGTCCGGTCTCGCGTTGTTCCATCCGTCGATGGCGTTTCTGTACGTGGTACTCGGCGGCGGGCAGTGGACGCGGATTCTGCACCCGTTCATCGGCTGCGTGATGTTCATCTCGTTCCTGATTCTTGCGTTGCGCTTCTGGCATCACAACTATCTGGACCAGGCGGATATCCAGTGGATGAAGCAGATCGGCGACGTGCTGAACAATCGCGAGGAACGCCTGCCCGCAATCGGCAGGTACAACGCCGGGCAGAAGCTGCTGTTCTTCGTGATGGTGATCTGTATGCTGCTGCTGTTGCTGAGCGGCATCGTGATCTGGCGGCGCTACTTTTCGTTCTATTTCCCGATTGGTGTGATCCGGCTCTCGGCGCTCGTGCATGCCGTGACGGCATTCCTGCTGATCGTCGGCATCATCGTGCATATCTATGCGGCGCTGTGGGTCAAGGGCTCCATAGGTGCGATGACGCGCGGCACCGTTACCTATGGCTGGGCGCGCAAGCATCATCCAAACTGGTTCAGGGAAATCATCGGCAAGTAAAGTATGCTCAATCGGCGCTGCCCCAGCGCATGTTTCAATGCGCCGCACGCAGCGCCCCTCGCACCGGGCCGCCGCGCCTCGTCGATGACGGGCGGCGGCCCTTCAGTTTTCAGAGGTCGATATCTTGACTCAACGCATTCTCGAAGCCGCCGACATCGAGTCGCTCGATCCCTCGGCAATACCCCGCATCCGCATGCCCGAGCGGCTCGCGGTGTTCGCGCCGCGCGCCGCGCGCCTGCGTCAGCTCGCCTCGCGCGGCAATCCGATTGCCGGCTACCTGCGGCTGATGGCGGCGCTCGCCGATGCGCAGCAGGCGGTGCTCGCGCACTTCAAGGCCCAGCCACCGAGCCCCGAGCTGATCGCGAGCGCGCAGCAGTATTCGATGCCGCTGATTCCGGCGCTGTCCGGCGCGCGCGATCCGGCGTGGCGCGACGTGCTGCTACAACTGCTCGACAGGGTCGAAGCGGCGGGTCCGTTGACGCCGCCGCTCGTGGCGTTGTTCGCGCGCCTGCGCTCGCTCGACGTCGCCGCGCTCGAAGCGCAGGCCGACGCGATCTTCGCGCAGCGCTTCGCCGACGTCGATCCGGCGAGCGCGCCGTTCATCATGGCCGCGCTGCAGGTCGTATGGACCGACCTCGCCGCCGACATCGACAAGCGCGCCGTACCGTACCTCGACACGCCGGGCCTGTGCCCGGTGTGCGGCTCGCATCCGGTGGCGAGCACGCTGCGCATCGGCGGCGCGTACGACAACTATCGCTATCTGCAATGCGGATTGTGCGCGACCGAATGGCATATGGTCCGTAGCAAATGCTCGAACTGCGATTCGACGAAGGGCATCGCGTACCAGGTAGCCGGCTCGCCCGACGCCGACGCAGCCGCGCGCGAAGCCGAATCGAAAAACGCCGCGCTGAAGGCGGAGTCGTGCGACGAATGCCATACTTACCGCAAGATCGGCATTCAGGCGAAGGACTACGAGTTCGATCCATTCGCGGACGACCTCGCGAGCCTCACGCTCGATCTGCTGATGGGCGCGGAAGGTTACCGGCGCGCGTCGCCGCATCCATGGCTGTGGCCGGAGCAGACGGCCGGCGCGGCCGAAACGGAGGGCGACGAGTCGGCCTGACGGCGACCTGACCGGAGCCAAGTTCAAAACGACATAAGGATTGCTCGTGAGCGATGTGAGCAGCTCGGCATTGCGCGCGCTGATGGCGCGCGTGCCGTCGGTGGACAAGGTGTTGGCGTCGGAAGAGTTCGTGCCGCTCATCGGCGCATACGGCCGCAGCCAGGTACTCAACGCGCTGCGCGACGCGCTCGATGCGTGGCGCATCAGCGCGCAATCGGGCGATGCGGCGGCCAACCCGGCGGTGAGCGCGCTCGATACCGCGCAGCTGCATGCGACGGTCGCCGCGGCGCTGCTCGCGCGTAACGCGTCGCGGCTGCGCAGCGTGTTCAATCTGACCGGCACCGTGTTGCACACGAACCTCGGCCGCGCGCTGCTGCCCGATGAGTCGGTGCGCGCCGTGATGAGCGCGCTCACGCAACCGGCCAACCTCGAGTTCGATCTCGCCACCGGCACGCGCGGCGACCGCGACGATCTGATCGACGATCTGATCTGCGAGCTGACCGGCGCCGAAGCGGCGACCATCGTCAATAACAACGCCGCCGCGGTGCTGCTCACGCTGTCCGCGCTCGCGGCGAAGAAGGAAGTGGTGGTGTCGCGCGGCGAACTCGTCGAAATCGGCGGCGCGTTTCGCATTCCCGACATCATGAGCCGCGCGGGCGCGAAGCTGCGCGAAGTCGGCACGACGAACCGCACCCATCTGAAGGACTATGAACAGGCGATCAACGCGCGTACCGCGCTGCTGATGAAAGTCCACGCGAGCAACTATGCGATCAGTGGCTTCACGAAGGAAGTCGGCATCGAAGAGATCGCGCCGCTCGCGCACGCGCGCGGGCTTGCGGTCGCCGTCGATCTCGGCAGCGGCACGCTCGTCGATCTCGCCGAATGGGGCTTGCCGCGCGAGCCGACGGTGCGCGAGACCGTCGCGGCCGGCGCCGATCTGGTCACGTTCAGCGGCGACAAGCTGCTCGGCGGCCCACAGGCCGGGTTGATCGTCGGGCGGCGCGATCTGATCGCGAAGATCAAGAAGCATCCGCTGAAGCGCGCACTGCGGGTCGGCAAGCTGACACTCGCGGCGTTGGAGCCTGTGCTCCAGTTGTATCGCGCGCCGGAGAAGTTGACGGAGCGGCTGACCACGCTACGGCTCCTCACGCGGCCCGCCGAAGATATTCACGGCGCCGCGCAGCGCGTGTTACCGGCGTTACAGCAGGCGATCGACGCGCGCTACAGCGTGGCCGCGGAGCCGATGTTCAGCCAGATCGGCAGCGGCGCCTTGCCCGTCGACGTGCTGCCGAGCTATGGCCTCGTCATCAGGATGAGCGACGGCAAGCGCGGCGGCCGTCATCTGCTCGCGCTCGAAAAGCAGTTGCGCGAGATGGCGCGGCCGGTGCTCGGCCGGATCGCGGACGACGCGTTGCGGCTCGATCTGCGCTGCCTCGAAGCCGCCGACGAAGCGCAATTGATCGCACAGCTGATCGCGCAACCGAAAAGCAACTGAAGGACGGGCACGCATGATCGTCGGTACTGCTGGGCATATCGACCACGGCAAAACGAGCCTCGTGAAGGCACTCACCGGCGTCGACACGGACCGGCTCAAGGAAGAAAAAGCGCGCGGCATTTCGATCGAGCTCGGCTACGCGTACGTACCGCTCGACAACGGCGACGTGCTCGGTCTGATCGACGTGCCGGGCCACGAAAAGCTCGTGCATACGATGACCGCGGGCGCGAGCGGCATCGACTTCGCGCTGCTCGTAATCGCCGCCGATGACGGCGTGATGCCGCAAACGCGCGAACATCTGGCGATCGTCGAACTGCTCGGCATCCGGCGCGGCGCAATCGCGTTGACGAAAGTGGATCGCGTCGACGACGAGCGCCTGCGCGAAGTGCGCGATGAAGTGAGTGTGTTCGTCGCTGGCAGCGTGCTGCGCGACGCGCCGGTATTCGATACCTGCGCGACGCGCGCGGGCGATGCGGGCGTCGCCGCGCTGAACGCGCATCTGCGCGAGCAGGCCGCCGCATGGCGCATGAAGCGCGACGACGGCCTGTTCCGCCTCGCCGTCGATCGCGTGTTCACGCTCGCGGGGCAGGGCACGATCGTCACCGGGACCGTGGTGGCGGGCAGCGTGAGCGTCGGCGACACGATGCTGCTCGCGCCGAAAAACGAATCGGTGCGCGTGCGCAGCATCCACGCGCAGAATCGCCCCGCCGAAACCGGTCGCGCCGGCCAGCGTTGCGCGCTGAATCTGGCGGGCATTGAGAAGAGTGCGATCGAGCGCGGCGACTGGATCGTCGATCCGCGACTGTCGCAAGCGAGCGAGCGCATCGACGTCGCGTTGACGCTGCTCGCCGACGCGCCGCACGCGCTCGAACATTGGGAGCCGCTGCACGTGCATCTCGGCACGCAGCATCAGGTTGCGCATGTCGCGCTGCTCGAAGGCGACACGCTCGCGCCCGGTCAGCGCGCGCGCGTGCAACTCGTGTTCGAGCTGCCGCTGTGCACGGTGCCGGGCGATCGCTTCGTCGTGCGTAACGCTCAGGCCAATCGCACGGTGGGCGGCGGGCACGTGCTCGATGCGTTCGCTCCGGCGCGCAAGCGGCGCTCGCCGGAGCGCTTCGGCTGGCTGGACGCGATGCAGTCGCTGCTCGACACCGGCTCACTCGACGCGCTGTTCGCGCGCGCGCCGCACGGTTTGTCGCGGGTGTTGCTGGAGCGCCTCACGGGGATGCCGGCGGCGGCGCTCGCGTTGCCCGCCGCGACACGCACGACCGAACTGCCGGGCCATGACGCGCTGCTGGTCGCGGACGCGACATGGCACACGCTCGAGGGGCGCCTGACGAGTGCGCTCGCGCAATATCACGAGCGCTCGCCCGACGAGCTCGGCCCGGACGTGTCGCGCTTGCGGCGCATCGCGGCGCCACGGGTCGACGACGCCCTGTGGCGCGCGCTGGTCGACGATGCGGCGGCGCGTGGCGAGCTCGTCAGACGCGGACCGTGGCTGCATTTGCCCGGCCACGCCGTGACGCTCGACGCCGCCGATCAGGCGCTTGCCGCGACGCTGCTGCCCGAGATCGAGGCGGGGCATTTCGATCCGCCGTGGGTGCGCGAGCTCGCGAACGCGCACGGTGTGCCGGAGGAGCGCGTGCGTCAGTTGCTGCGCAAGCTCGCGCGTCAGGGCGAGCTGTTCCAGGTCGTGCATGATCTGTTCTATCACCAGCAGGTGATTCGCGAACTTGCGTCGATCGCGGCGGCGGAGGCGCACAAGAACGGCGGCACCGTGGCGGCCGCGCCGTTTCGCGACGCGACCGGGCTCGGCCGAAAACGCGCGATCCAGCTTTTGGAGTTCTTCGACCGGGTTGGGTATACTCGCTTCCACCGTGGCCTGCACCTCGTGCGCACGGATAGCCGCTGGCTCGATCTGCCTTGATCTGGCTGGCGGTCTGTTTCTATCGGGCACGCGTCATTCAATCACCGTAGGAAGGCATTCGTATCCGGTGGTGCGGCTGGGCTTCAAACCCAGTTGGGGGCGTCAGACGCTCTCGGGTCGGTTCGACTCCGGCTGCCTTCCGCCACAAGGGTTTCCAGCGATTCAATGGAGCCTTGTGGAGGAACTCATAAACCTTCCGAATGGAAGTTAATTGAGTCGCTAACGACCGTCGAAATTTACATTTGGTTACATCCGTCCTGAGCCGCTGGGCGCATATCGTTCGACCAAGCTCCTCTCCTTTACCAGTGCGCCTTCCCTCGTGTGAGCCAAATGGAAGTCGTTATTCGAATCATCCAATCTACTTCGCGACGCATTGACCTGTTGTGATGCGCTTCCTAGGGTTGTCAACAGGACTCTCAACGCAACTCCCATGATAGACGCATGGGACGCGAGCGACTGTGTTGAAAGCATTTGGGGGTCGCATTCAATCGAACACCGCGGAGCCTAGTGATGCATCTATTTTCTGCTACCGAGATGTATGACGCCTTCGACTCGCTGGATCTGCCTGCTCGGACGCGAGCGATGATTGTTCAGAGCTTCAGGCGTCCAGCTCGTACATTACTGGCGAATCGACATAAAGCTCCCGCGGAATTGTGCTGCCCAAAAATGGGACTAACAATACAAGTTGCAAATTCAATTGAACGAGCTGCCGCTAACAGCTATCTGTTTGACGACTCAGTGCTTGGCTACCTTGATAGCCCATTTGAACTGCACGTTCAATACGAAGGGAAGAAAAAACGCCCGGTTCAATTTAATTGGATGCAGGGATTTCTCGTAATGACGGACGCAGCATTCTATGTTGATGACTGGTATTCTCCAGATCAACTGATATCGAAATGCAAAAGCAATCCATCGCGGTTTGTCAGGGAAGGCACGGTTTTTCGAAGTCCACCGCTGGAGGCTGCAGCGAGTTCGTTAAGGCTAATATACCGGCTACGCAATTCGGATGAGATTGATCCAATAACAGCGAGAAATCATGGTTTCTTGCGCTCATTTTTGGTGGATGGCGAAACTCCTCCGTCAAGATTTCAATCCGATTTGCGGGACTTTTTCAAATGTACAGCATTTTCTACATTAGAAGAGCTGAAATATGCATATCCACATCACTGTTTGGATAGTTTCCTTTCGGCGATAGCGAGGGGAGATATCGTCGCCGATTTTTCAAGTGCTTTCGTGACTCAATGCGATCAATTTTTGGTCTTCCGTGACATCGAGACTCGCGAGCTTTACAGGCAGGTACATGCTATTGATCTAACGGTTTACAAAGAGGCGCGCCGTGGGTCGCCGGTATTTCATCCGGGATCCAAAGTACTCCTATCCGGGAATCCGTTCACTGTCGTCAGCGCGGGGAAACTGGAACTGATTATTCTTCCAGATGGCGAAGCCGACCCCATTGTACTCAAGGCGACAGCGGTTGAGAAACTGTATAAAGGGGGGCAACTAAGACCTATCGACATACAACAATCAAACGAAGATCCCCTATGTCTTTCCTCTGTCTATCGCAATGTAAGCACAAGCGCGATAAAAGATGCGTTGCACAGGCTCGAATTGCTCGATCTGTGGGAGCAAGGCATAAGAAATCAGATGGTTATGGTCTACTCCGACCGAACTTATCGAACGTTCAAAAAAATGAAGCGAGATGCGTTACTTGCAGGCACAGATCTTGTTGCTGCGTTCATTTCGCAAACTTCAAAACGTGGTAACCGAACGCCACGGCTCGACGTGGAAGTTGAGAAAGTAATCAAAGAAGCATTTGAGAACAAATACGAAACATTGCGCGGGCGAAGTAAGTGGAGCGTTTATGGTGACATAGGAATAAAGCTGGAGGCTATTGGTAAGTCGATTTCGAAACAAACGTTTCTTCGTCGAATTGCCAGAGCCGAAAGCGTAGAGAGTATTCGGAAGCGTGAGGGGGAGAAGGCAGCGTATCAAGCGGAAACGTTTGTTTGGGTATTGCATCGCGACACCCCGAGCCATGGTGAATATTCGATGCAGTTCGTCCATATCGACCACACTGAACTGGAAATCGAGATTGTTTATGAGGAAACGGGTGAGTCTCTTGGACGTCCTTACTTGACCTTGATAATTTGTGCTTTCAGTCGTCGTGTCCTCGGATTTTATGTTTCGTTGAAAAGTCCGAGGTATATATCGTGCATGGCAGCAATCCTCGACATGGTTCGCCGTAATGGACGTGTTCCGGAGAATATCATTTTCGATGGTGGGAAGGAGTTCGGTGCGTTGGACTTCAAGTCCCTGCTTTGCTTTTTGCGTATCAATGAAAATCCGAGAAAGACGTCGGCATGCCGGGATGGATCTGTTCTCGAGAGGGTATTCGGGATGACGCAAGCGGCATTCATCCACCAATTGTTTGGTAATACAAAACTGCGACGCAACGTACGTCAGCTTACAGGCGAAAATGACCCGTCGAGACTGGCAATCCATACCCTTGATGAGCTTTACGAGGGGCTCGAGCGGTACTTCTTTGAGGTCTATGATCAGCGGCGCCACGGAACATTACTTATTCCGCCTCGACAGAAGTTTGAAGTGGGCCTAGATCGGGGCGGTCAGCGTCTTGGGCGTCTGAAGAGGCTCGAAGATTGCATCCCACACGCATTTCCGACAGTTAAAGGATTTACTCGCACAATCGATTATCAGCGCGGCGTACGCTACGACTATTCCCAGTACAGGAATCCTCGGCTCGAGTACAGAAAGTTCGACGGAATGAGCGTGGAAACCAAATATCACCCGATTGATCCGGAAATCGTATACACGTTCGTGGAGAAGGAATGGTACCCCATGTTCCGAGTCTCGGAAGGGGTTCAAGCAGCGACATCAAGATATTCGCTGTTGGCGGCGGCGGAGGAAAGAAAGGTTCTCCACTGTAGGACGCTTAAATCGCAAGCCGATGCAAATATCGGCGTCTCGGAAATTATCGCCGATTTGGAAAAAAAGGCGATGGCGAGGTTCACCAGTGCAGCGAAGACACAGGACAGAGAGGCTTATCAGGGGCCTACTCATTGTTTCGATACGGAAGAATATCCCCGCGAAACAGAGGGCGGCGCGAACCAGCCAGAAACGACGGAGCAGACGCTGGAGCGCTTGCGGTCAGGAGGCTACCATGGGACTCGGTACTAGAAGGCGGTCGTCAAAGGCTGGCAAAGACCCGGGAAAAAAGCTTTTCGACTCAGCTCTTTTGAAGGCACCAGCGCGGGATCGCGTGGATTTTTTGAAGGAATCCATCATTAGTCATGCGGCTTTCGACAACGCCATTGAAGAAGCGGAGGACCGCATCTCGAGTGGATTGAAAGGCACGATGATCGTCCTGGTGGGGCCAACAGGCTTCGGTAAGAGTGTGATCGTGGACAGACTGCACACGACCATCACAACCGAGTTCTTCGAGAGTCATCCCGAGGACCTGCATACGGTTCCTTCTATTCTCGTGGAGGCTTGGTCCGCTGAACGCAAGCCATTTGACTTTCGTGACTTTTATGAGCAACTGCTTGTCGCGCTTCAGGTGCCACTTATTTCCGATAGTCTTCCCGAGGTTGTACGGATAATTGCTGGTCGAGAACTCACGTTGCCGGATGTATCCGTGAACTCGCAACCGACTATGTATACGTTGCGAAGGCGCCTTCGCAGCGCTATTGATGAAAGAAACCCGATTGTGATGGTTATCGATGAAGCATCAAACATCCTGAAGTCAAGAAAAACAGAAACAATAAAAGACAAGGGAGATACCCTCCGGTCAATGATAAACAGGTCATATTCGAAGCTGTTCTTGACAGGGGCATACGATCTATATGAACTGGTGCTGCAAAGTGGTCAACTTGCGCGCCGAGGGGAGCTGATTCATGTGAGAAATTATCTACCTGATGAGATCGAGCAGTTCTCGCAGGCTCTTATATCGCTTCAGAACTGCATGCCGTGCGAAATTGAAGGTGGGAATCTTGACCGGCATGGTGATCTTCTGGCTAAGGAATCGTTGAGGGGGGTCGGCAATCTTAAACGTATTCTCGTCAGATCACTTAGCATTTCTTGCAAGGAAGCGCGACCCATCGATGAAGAGATCCTGCGACGTTCATTTTTCAAACCCAAGCAACTCGAGGTGATGCGCAACGACGCCTTCAATGGATATTGGTGGGTGGAGGGACATAAGCATCCAGAAGACGATCGCCCTCTCGATGCGAGACAGTCGAGGCATCGATCAGTCGACGTCGTTGAGCCTGAACCAGAGAGCGCGCCTGCTTCAAAAGCTCCTAAGCGTCGACCCGGTGTCGCGAAGCCCGTTCGACGGACGATAGGCGATAACCATGACCAGGCGAATTGACACACTATTCATGCCAACGCGTACAGAATTCCAATTGGAACCGCAGGGTTTGGGGACATGGGAGATTCAGCGGTTAAGTAGCTACATTAACGAATTGGCTGCACGGTCGTTTGTCCGACCGAATAAGCTGCGTGATAGCTTCGACGTGCGGCCCTATGGAAGAATGAAAACGGGAAGAGGTGGATCGAATGCGTTCTATGCAGTCAATGGCGCTTACGACCTTGCAAAAAACTGGGTCGACGCCGTCGGACCTCGTGTCGGAAGAGCGGATCTTGCGAAGCTTACACTTCTGCCCTATGAGGAGTTCGTGAGGCCATGCAGGGACCAGATTGTCGCACGTCATCGCAGGTGGTGCCCATGCTGTTTGGAGGAAGATGTCGACAAAGGTCGAATGGCGTATGAGAGGTTGCTGTGGGCGATTGAATGGGTGACTGTATGTCCGCTGCACGGAATTGAGCTGGTCGATACCTGTCCGGAGTGCGGAAAGTCCTCCATCAACGAATTAACAAGACCTTGTCTTCCGGGGCATTGCGGCTCTTGCGGCCAATGGCTGGGACAGCGACAACGCGTCACTTCGTGTGCAGGCAGCGACCATCAAACCTTCGGACTTTGGACATCTCAGGATTTTGCGAACATGCTTGCTATGAACAGTCATGAACTGTCTGCAAGCTCAATGGATAACGTACGGCGCATGCTTCGTCGAGGCATTGATCTTGTTGCCGATGGGCAACTCAGGGCTTATGCTCGTCAAGCCTATGCCAGCGAAAAGACCGTTGCGGGTTGGATGTCAGCTGAAACAAATCCTACTCTGACAGCAATTAGCAGGCTGTCATGGGTGTTCGGGATTCGGTTGCGATCTTGGTTGATGGGGGATTTGGCGGCCTGGGAGAAAAGCTGTCATCGTGTTCTACCTGCCAATCTCGTGCCGCGTGGAGCAGTGAGTCGACAGGTACGTGCCTCCGCCGAAAAATGGAACGCCATTGAGAGCTGGCTGCGGGCTTCGCTTGCGGGTAATGATCCCTACCCCAGCTTGGCCGCCGCTGCACGAGACCTGAAAGTTTGTGTCACGAGCTTGAGGGATCATTTTCCCGATTTGTCGAAACGCATCTGCGCCGCAGGGAGGAGATCCAGGAGCGCAGTAGCGGCGTCGCGCAAAGTCAGGAACGCTGAGAAGATGAGTTCGGCAATTCGAGCAGCCATCCGTCGACTCGTTTCTGAGGGAGTCAAGCCTAGTTCCGCGAATGTCGCAAAACTTATGTTTCCAGGCAGAACGGAATTGTTTCCGCGCGAAAGGAGAATTTATTGCGTGGAGATGGCGGAACTGAAACGCGTGATCCGAAAACTGGAAGGGCGCGACAAAAACAAAAGAAGTTTCCTGCCCGCGAACGCGGTGTGAAATGGCTGAATCCGTCTCCGATCCCGGTGGCCGAGCGAGAGCCGCTTTTTGTGCCGTGCCGATCGAGAGATCCGGCTGGCAACGCCAAAAACTTACAGATTTTGTTGTTCACATGGCGAGTCGATCGCTCGTTCCAGTGGATGCAATTGTGGCAAAAATGCTCGACTGGCCCACCGGTGCAAATCGCAGCCATGATCGAGGAGCCCGCCCAGGCCACCCCTTTGCGTCGGGGCAGAAACTCGCGCTGATAAACGGCGCGGGGGCGCCGGCGAGACATTGGGTCCGACGTGTTGAGGCATTAACCGGACAGGCCCGTCTCGCCGACCTCACGCTCTTGCCATTTGCAGATGTGTTACCCGATCGCCGGGGGCTGCTGAATAGCCGGCGCAGGTGGTGCCCTGCGTGCCTGCAGGACGACCTTACGAGTGGTCGGGATATTTATGAGCGCCTCATCTGGTCGCTAACGTTAGTCACCCTTTGTCCAGTTCACGCCATTGCGCTGACTGACACGTGCCCGACATGCGGCTACAGGCATGGTTCAGAACTCTACCGACGCTCGTTGTCTGGCTTTTGCGCCCGCTGTCATCAGTGGCTCGGTCACTGCGATCAGATAGCAGTCCCGTACGAAACAAACGGAGATCATCTGCGAAGAGAGCAATGGACGGGGCAGCAACTCGCCTCGTTGCTCGATCTTCCGAAGCGGGTAATTGAAGGGGTGGCAGCCGAACATTTTGCGACTTTGCTTGATGAAGGAATCCAGGTGCTCTGTGACGGAAACATGAAGCAGTTTTCGCGGTTATGCGGGAGATCGCCTTCGAGCATTGCTGAGTGGAGGGCGGGAAAGAACTATCCGTCATTGCCGACGCTTCTCGACCTTTCGGCGAAATTTGGGATCCCTTTGCGCTGCTGGATGACGGGCGAGCGCTTCGAATTGAACCCGGATAAAGGGTACTCGGAAAGTCCAATCGGACTTGGGCCCCCTATCAAGCCTCTTTCGTGTAGCAAATCCCATATGGGCTGGGTCGCAATTGAACATACATTGCGTGAGGTCGTCGGCGATGCAAAGGACAAAACATCGTGGGCCAAACTTGCGCGCCGTGTGAACGTTGACCCCTCTCAGCTTCGACGTCGTTATCCCGACCTCGCTCGCGCGATCGTTGCAAAAGCCCGCGCAGGCGTTACACACACGATGACCGCCCGGCATCAGGCGCGACAAGAATACCTATTGCACCAAGTGCAAACGGCGATCCATATGCTGCTGGCATCGGGTGCTGAACCCACACGACGACGGATCGAGGATCAGTTGCGAAAAGCAGGCGTTGCATTCCGGTGGGCGGATTACCCATTGATTCGGCGGGCGTGGCGCAATCTGCCTGGGCACGGCGAGAGCTAGGATGATGCGTAACTCGTTGATCGCGGACTATTACAACGTGGTCCTTGCTCTACCTTGAGCCGGAGCGTAGCCGTTCGGCTCAAGCGGGTGGAAAACTCTCCTCGACAAACCCCCTGAGCTGCGAGCGGTCGGTCCGCGCATAGGCGGCCGTGGTCTGCACCGACGCGTGCCCCAGCAGTTCCTGCACCACCGGTAACGGCACGCGGTGATCGACCACCATCGTGCGCGCGTAGCCGTGGCGCAGCCAGTGGGTGGAGGCGCGCACCAGCACCTCTCTCAGCGGGTCACCCGGAGCGGTGCGCGCGGCGGCCGCCCCGAACACCGCCTTGATCTCGGCCGCGAGCCCCGAGCGCCTGAGCGATGCGCCGCGTTCGCTGTGGATGAGCGGGCCGCCTTCCCCCGTGACGGGCTCAGCGGGCAGCCCGCGCGCCTGCCGGTACGCGCGCAGCGCCGCGAGGCACGTGTCCGGCAGCGGAATGGCGCGGCGCTTCGCGCCCTTGCCGAGCACATGCAGGGTCCAGTCGCCCTTCGCCTCGAGCTCGAGCCGCGGCAGGCCTTCCGCCTCCGCCAGCACCAGTTCCGCCAGCCGCACCCCCGCATACCGGTAGAGTGCCCATACGGCGCCGCGGCGCCGCCATGGCAGGAGCGCGAGCCCGTCGGGCGCCGCCCCGGCCATGACGGCGTCGCACAGCGCGAGGGCCGCGGCCGGCAGCATGCGCGCGGGCGCCGGCGTCCAGGCCCGGCGCGCGGCGGCGCCACCCGAGAGGCCCGCGGCCGGGTTCGCGATCAGATACCCGGTCTTCTGCCAGAAGTGATACAGGCTCGAGATCACGGCGAGCGCCCGGCTTCGCGAGGCCGGGCTGGGCGGTCGGTTGAGCGGTCTGTCGGGCCGTGCCGCAGCGGGTTCCGGGTCAAGCGGGGCGCAAGCGGCGTCGAGGCTGCGCCGCCACGCCTGCAGATCGGCGCGCGTGAGGTCCGACAGCGGTCCGCGCTGGGCGTGGACGCACCACGTCATCAGGCGGCGCAGCTCGGTGACATAGGCGCGCAGCGTATGCGGCGAGTGGCCCGCGCGTTCCTGCAGGAAGAGCGCCACCGCACGGGCGTCGTCGGTGACGCCGAGGGTGTTGGTCAAGGTCGACGGATTCACGAAACGCCCGGCGCGCGCGAGCCAGGTGCGGTGGTCCGGCGGTGACGGATCCCGTGCCAGCACGGTGAGCCAGGGGCCGGGCGGGGGCGTGACGGTGCCCTGCGCGTTGACGCCCGCCATGCTGACGGCACCCGATCCGTCGCCGGCTGCGACGGGCGATCCGGTGTCGGGGGTGTCCATCCGGAAGCGCCGGTGCTGGCGCAGCACGCGCCCGAGCACCGGGTCGGGCGGCGGGGCCACGTCGCCGGCGACCACGTGCAGGCGTCCGCGCGCCCAGTACTCGACCGCGGCATCGTGTTCGAGCAGGAGGGCAAAGATCGCGGGGTGGTCGCGCCGCGCGTCGGCCAGCGACGCCGCCCCGCGTTTCAGGTCGGTCAGGGTCCAGCGCGTGTAGACCGGATGGCCCAGGACCTGGGCGACCCAGGCGAGCGCGGCGTCGGTCTCACGTGGTAACCGCTGGGGTGGCATCACCGCGGTATCGATCCAGACGCTGTAGTCGCCGTCAGGGGCGCCATCAGCGGCGCCGTGAGCCGCTGTGCCGCCGCGGGATGCCGCGGCGTCGATGGTCCCGTCCGTCATGATCGCCTCCGGCGCACCGTCTTGCGGGCGGCCGTGCGGGCAGCGGTGCGGGCGGCAGCAGGCGGGGTGTCCGTGGGCGTGCCGGCCGCGGATTCCGTGTCCGCCGGGGTGAGCCCGCCACGGGTCCCCCGTACCGGGCGACGCACGGCGCCGGCTGGGGTGGCGCGGCGCAGGATCCCGTCCTGCCGGTCCTGCAGGCCTGTGAGGGTCAGCCGCTGCTCGGCCACCACGGCAGCCAGCGCGGCCGCCTCGGCGGCGGCCTGCTGGCGGGCCTCACGCTCACGGGCGAGATCAGCGAGCAGCTGCTCGCGCAGGCCCTCCAGCGCCCGGGTGCGCTCCTGCGCCTCGGTGATGACGGTGCCCAGGCGCTCGCGCTCGCTGCGCCAGGCGTCGCGCTGGTGGGCGGTTTCCTGCAGCAGCTGGCGCGACAGGCCTTCGTAGCGTGCGTGGACGGCCGCGAGCGCTTCGGCCTGCGCCCGCTGCCGGCTGGCCAGCTCGGTCGTGAGGGCCGCAAGCTGGGCGCGGGCGTCGTCGAGTGCCGTTTTCACCGTGGCGGTCTGGCTCAGGGCGGTGCGGAGCTCGGCGCGCGCGGTGGCCAGCTCGGTGTCCCTGGCGCTGATCTGCTCGCGCAGGGCGACCATCTCGGCGCGCAGCAGATCGACGCGAAGCCGGGCGTCGCGGGTTGCGGCTTCGGCCGTTTCGGCCTGACCGAGCGCTTCGCGTCTGAGCTGCGCGACCTCGTCGAGCTGCACCGCGACGGCCGCCCGCCAGAGCGCGCGCATCTGTTCCGCGATGCCGGGGGGCAGGTCGGGCATTGCCACGTTCACGAGACCGGCCTGCACGCACTCGGCCTCGATCGCGTTCAGGTGGCGCGACAGCAGCGCCGGGTCGCCGGCGCCGAGCCGCGCGCGCAGCTTGCGCACGGACACGGCCTGGCGGAAGCGCGCGCCGCTGGCGGGCGAGGGGTCGCCCGCCTCGGCAAGCATCGCGAGCACGGTGGTGCGGATGGTCTCGGCGGAGACGGCGGCGGGGCGGGCCATGACAGTTCTCCGGCGCCCGGCGGGACCGGGACGCAGCGGTGTTGCGGCAACGTTTCCAGTCTAGTTCACACACAGGCCGCACGTTGGATGACCGCATTTCAGGCGGGAACCGGCGGCGTTGCGGTGATAAGCCACATTATCGCGGCCAGCGCGCCAAGAGGCGATGCAACTGCGCGTATTTTCCGTCGGCCGGTCGGAAGTCCCGGTCGGACCACGCGGTTGGTGTCGATGCCGCAACCCGCAGCAACGGCCTGGCACTGGAGGTTGTCCTGTCCGGGCATCGGTCACGACTGCGGACGTTGAACGCTCATTGCGCGCGGGCCAGTGAATCGGGTAGGGGGCGGCTTCCTATCACCTTAACGGGGGAAACCAGATGAACAAGCAGGAACTCGTTGACGCCGTCGCCGCGCAAACCGGTACCAGCAGGGCGTTGGCCGCCGAAACCCTCGATGCGCTGATCGGCACCATCACGACGGCGGTCACCCAAGGCGACACCGCGCAGCTGACCAGGTTTGGCTCGTTTTCAACGGGCGCGCGCGCAGCGCGGGTCGGCCGTAACCCGGCGACCGGTGCCGAGATCCAGATCGCTGCGGCGAAGACGGTCAGGTCCACGGCGGGCAAGGCGTTCAAGGATGCCGTGAACGGTGCCTGACAGCGGGCTGACAGCGGGCCATGATCTGTTCGCGCGGCAGACGGCGGTGACGGATAGCTCGTCGCCGCGGCGCTCTGCATCAATGACTGATCAGTGCCGGACCGGCGCGGCCGCTTCATCAGCCGCCTCATGTTGTATTGCCCAACTTATGCAACGAAATGCCGCCGCAAACAGAAGAAAACTTATCTTGATAGCTTCGTTTTGCGATATTTTTTTCGCAAACGCATCTTCACGGATTGGTGTGCGGACACCCTTGTGAGGGATGGCGCGGTATCCGTATCGACGGTAACTTCCTTACTCCGCCCGACGCTAGGATGGGACCGGGCGTGGACACCATTTCGCCGTCGACGCGGCGCGAGTCCAGGCAGCAATCTCCGGTACCCAACGCCGTTCGGTCCGCTTGTGGTAAAACAGCGCGCGAAGGCGCCGGTCTGCGGCGCACAGATGCAATCAGGAGCCGAGGTTGAGAAGGAAGTCAGGGAACAGCTCGCACGTCATCGCGGTCCGCGTCGAGGCGGCGATCGAACAGCGATTGAGACTGCTGGCGGACATCACAGGGCGCAGCCAGTCGTTTTTCCTCAAGCAGTTGATCGAGAAGGGCATCGACGCGATGGAAGACGTGTGGCTGCCGCAGGAAGTGGTGGCCCAAGTCCGCAGCGGAGCACTGCCGGCGCAGCGGCGTGGCACGACCCTGGATCTGTTCGGGGATTCAATTTACGGGCAGTGACCACGATCGCAGCTACAGATGTGCGGCGGACGGGATCTGACGAAGCTGCCCGCGCTGTCGAACTATGGCGTGCTGCAACTGATCGGTGAAGTGGGTACCGACCTGAGCGTCTGGCCAACTGAAAAACACTTCACCGCCTGGACGGGACTGGCACCGGGCAGCAGCGATAGCGGCAAACGCAAGAAACACGTAAAGCGCGGCCGCAACCGGACCGGACAACTGTTTTGCATGATGGCGCAAAGCCTGGTACGCAGCAAGGATATGCGCTCGGTGGTAACAAGTACCAATTCGCCCGGCAGAAGCCGCGCCTGACCGCGGTGCGTCATTGTCCACGCGAGGTTACGGCTCATCACCAGGAGTCTTACGGAGAATTAAGACGCACCGCACTTCTGCGGCTCGCATTACGGACGCGATCCGGGATGAAAGCAGCAGTGGTCGTGGGCTTCGGGAGACATCCGCGATACGACCGAACGCAACAAGGCTGCGGAGGTGTTGGAAGCCATAAAACGACCTGGGTACGTTCGTTTCGCCGGGCCGCACTTGCCTAGCCAACCTCTTATTGGGACGGCCCTCTGGCGGGAAGAAAAAAGCCGGGCCCGGAACGGGCCGGCGCAAAAGCCTTGGCCATTAATGTTCGACCAGGACCGTTGACGGCCGGAATGCGCGGGGCTGAAGAGACTTTCGAAAACACGACGAAGTTGGCCGCGCACGGTAGTCCTATACGACAACGCGCACCCGCAGATCGCGCGACTGCTGCGCGAGGACGACGCCCGCCGAGAAGCTGCGGCGAAAAACCGTACGCGTGGGACAACCCCCCTTTGAGAGCCGCCTCGAGCAGCGGCGGCTGGCGTTCCTGAGCAACCTGTTCCTGCTGCTGGCCCGACTCGAGGTGCAGTGTTCGGTGCGGGGGCGCGAAGCACGCGAGCTCAGCGCCCATGTCGGCTGCCAGCATGCGGCGCTGAAGGTGGAGACGCTGGCGACCCTGCGGCCCCGCAAACGCCCGGTTCATGACCCGAAGGACGAACCGATAGCCATTGAGGTCGAGGTCACCCACTGGCAGCTGATGAAGCCGAAGAGTGCCTGTTCTGGAGCGACGGCGAAGACGGAAAACTGGAAGACCGGCTGCTGGAGATCGGCGCCGCGATCGTCCTGACCGGTGAGCGGCAGTACCGCAAGAAGCGCCGGTTCTTTTACGAGCTGCACAGTCATCAGGAGCGGCTTGAAACAGCCCGCCAGGCGCGCGAGCAGCGTCAGCAGGCCGAACGCACGCGGCTGGGCGCGCGTTACCGCCGTGTCATTCAAGCGCAGCGGCAGGGCCGAAGAACTCGTAACGACTCTGCGACTCCGGCACGCCCACGGTCTTCAGATGCTTTTTCACCGCCTTCATGAAGGGCGTTGGCCCAAGAAAATAGACGTCGACATCGCGCGTCGGCGGCAGCCACGCATTGAGCAGCGCCTCATCGATGAAGCCGATCGCATGCGCCTCGATGTCGCCAGCCCGCTCCTGCTCGTAGCAATAGAAGCGCTGAAGCTGCGGATGCTGGTCGGCCAGTGCCTCGACCCTGGCGCGGAACGCATGAACGCCACCATGACGTGCCGCGTGGATGAAATGCACCGGGCGTTCGGTGCCGAGCGCGGCTTCGAGCATCGAAAGCGTCGGCGTGATGCCAACGCCGCCGCTGATCAGCACCAGCGGCTTGTCGTTGGGTTCGAGCAGGAAGTCACCCGAAGGCGCATACAGATCCAGTACGTCGCTTTCGTTGACACGATCGTGCAGATAGTTCGACACCTTGCCACCTGGCTCGCGCTTGACACTGATGCGGTAGTTGCGGCCGTTCTCAGCAGCTGAAAGGGAATAATTGCGGCGAACTTCTTCGCCGTCGATCACCAGCCGCAGACCGATATACTGCCCTGGCTGGAACGCGAGCAACGCTGCGCCATCGGCCGGCTCCAGATAGAACGACGTGATCTCGTCGCTTTCCTGCACCTTGCGGGCGACGCGGAATGCCCGTGTGTCGCGCCATCCGCCGGGCGCGTTTTCCTTGTCGCTGTAGATCTGTTCTTCGAGGCCAATCAGCAGATCGGCCAGTTGCTGATACGCGGCAGCCCAGGCAGCGAGCACTTCGTCTGTCGCAATCTCGGCACCGAGCACTTCGCGGATCGATCTGAGCAGACATTTCCCGACGATCGGGTAATGTTCGGGCAGGATATTCAACGCGACGTGCTTGTTGATGATCTGCGCGACCAGACCACCCAGCTTCTCGAGCTGATCGATATGACGCGCATACATCAATACGCCGTTGGCGAGTGCGCGCGGCTGCTCGCCGCTGACCTGATGGGCCTGATTGAAGAGCGGACGTACTTCGGGGTGCTCGTTGATCATCAGGGTATAGAAATGCGTGGTGAGCGCTTCTCCGCCGCTTTCCAGAAGCGGTACGGTAGCCTTGATAATTGCGCGGTATTCGGCAGAAAGCATCTTGCGGGTTCCTTGGTGTCGGTTGAAACTTCAGCCCATGGCTGCTGCACCTCTATACACACGAACCGTGCCACATTAAACCGTCGCGGCAAGTTCGAACTCGCCGACGGCGGCACGATCTTTCTCGACGAAGTGGGCGAATTGCCGCTGGCAATGCAGGCCAAGCTGCTGCGCGTACTGCAGAACGGGCAGTTGCAGCGCATCGGCTCCGATAGCGATCACAAGGTCGATGTGCGTCTCGTTGCGGCGACGAACCGCGATCTGGCCGAGGAGGTCAGGGCAGGGCGCTTTCGTGCCGATCTGTACCATCGGCTGAGCGTGTATCCGCTGCGTGTGCCGCCTTTGCGCGAGCGCGGCCGTGACGTGCTGCTCCTGGCAGGCTTCTTTCTTGAGGAGAACCGGGCGCGCCTCGGTCTGCTGAGTCTGCGACTGGCTGCCGACGCGCAGAGCGCGCTGCTGCGGTACCCGTGGCCCGGCAATGTCCGTGAGTTCGAGCACCTGGTCGGCCGCAGCGCGTTACGCGCGCTGGCGGCGCACCGTACGCGCCCGCGCATCCTGAGCCTGAGTGCGGCCGATCTGGCGTTATCCGACGATGCGCCCCGGGCCAGCGCGCCGAGGGGCATGGCATCCGAAGCGGGCGAAGCGGTCGCAACGAATTTTCGCGAAGCGGTTGCAGCATTCGAGCGTGCGATGGTGGTCGATGCCCTGGCGCGGCATAACCAGAACTGGGCATCCGCGGCTCGCGAACTTGGCCTCGATCCGGCCAACCTGAGCCGGATCGGCAAGCGGCTCGGCCTGAAGTAACGAAGCATGGTCACGCAACACGGTATGTGGGCGAGCGGCGCTGTCAACTTGGCGGTCGACCAATTCGGCGATGGGCATGCGCAAGGCGCCGACAGCGTCCAAGACTCTTTGCACGCGGCCTTCGGCCGCGCGTTCATCGCCTAGGGCGAATTCTTCAAATCGCGACAGCGCCGACACCCGGCTGACAAGACCACGCAGGATTTTCGCGCTCACGGTGGGACATCCATTTTCCCAACGCGCGCAAATCCTGCGCACCTGCGGACAATTGTGTTCAAATATGCACACGATACCAACGGTGCATCTATGGAACAAAATTCTCAGCTCGTTGCACGTATTCATCGGGCCGCATTCGAGCTTTTCGCCGAGAAGGGCGAGACTCAGGTAACTATCAGTGAGCTGGCCCAGGCGGCCGGAATCGCACGAGGGACCGTCTATAACCATGTTCCGTCGCCCCAGGCGCTGTTCGAAACCGTCGCCACCCGGATGGCGGAAGAAATGCACGTGCGGGTCGTTGCAAGCTTCGCGGATGTCCCGGACCCGGTACAGCGACTGGCAAACGGTATCCGTTACTTCATCCGTCGCGCCCACGAAGAGCCGCAATGGGGCCGCTTCCTGAGCCGCTTCGCCTTCAGTCGCGGCGCACTACAGACGCAGACCATGTGGACCGGACCGACGATACGGGACGTGCTCGACGATGGGCTGGAGCAGCATCGGTATGACTTCCGGCCAGACCAACTGCATTCGGCAATCGCCCTGGTCGCTGGCGCCGTGTTCGCCTCGATCGTTCTCGTCCTCGACGGCCATCGCACGTGGCGCGACGCTGGTTCTGATACCGCAGAGCTGGTCCTGCGCGGTCTCGGCGTGGAGGTCGCCGCTGCCCGACGCTACGCGGCGGCCGAATTGCCGCCTCTGCCCGAATGCGCGTAACCCACCGTGTTCGTTTTTCTTTGCGCTAGTGAACAAAGTGCCCGTCCTTGTGCGCCCCGCGAAACATCAGCGTCGCAAACTGCATCTTCCGCCGGACATCCCGGTCCACTTCCGCTTTGACGTTCAGTCATTAGAATCCTCGGCGACGTCCAGGCGCTTGATCCGTCGGAGCTGCCCCTGTCGAGACGACTCTGGCGTCGAACGTCGGTCAGCAGGGCACGGCGTCCGCGGTCCAGAACGACTGCACCAGCATGCCCGCCATCCCAGGCGGGACCTTGTGAACTGAGCTTCCGGCAGCGCGGTGTCGCTCAATTGACCCGTGCTGCGGGTGATCGGGCAGGCGAACCGGTACCCAGCCTAGGCTGCGTCCGCGCGCCCCGTGGTGCGGCGTACCAGGGGATCGCGTCTGTTCTGCAGACCCGCAAGCATGGACCGGGGACTACGGGCGGTTCCCGCGGCCATTTCCCGAACGACACGATCAACGGCCGCGGCGGTTACGACTATGCGAGCTACAACAATGTGACCGGACGATCAGCGTAGAAACGGGCTCCGGCACGGCGATCCCAATAAACGTCAGTGCGCACGACCTGCCGCGCCATGTCGATGCGCACGCCTGCACCGCGTTCGCCGTTATCCATTATTGCCACCGGCTTCGTCGGCCGCTGGCTACCGCAAAGCCTTCGGCTAATTGCCTAAGGTTTCCACGCCGCTTGCGGCCACAAGCGTATCGCGACCTTGAGCGCGACCAGGTACGGGGCGGGCGACTGCCGGTGCCTCGGTTTCCTTTACCCGACCCTCACCCGCGCGATATCCATCCTTGCCGACGAACTTTAGCGGGGCCGTCTGGTTGCCCTTTCGCAGCCGGGGGAGCGCTCGCTCTGACAAGTTCGTCGAGCCGGCGCCTCGAGAGCCACCAACTCGTTCACTAATGAGAAAACGGTGTGACAGCGAGGGAACCAAGGGTAATCGATGATGAACATTACTAGCTCGCCGTGTACACTAGTGTTCAACAGTGATCTTAAACGTCAATACCACAGGCAGCGACGTGACGTCAGCCCGACCTCCCATGAGCACGATCGAAACTCCGACTCACGTCACCTGCCCACTGCGGCCAGGAGCACCGCTGATTCGTCTCTGCGCTGCGCGCGAGAGTTCACCGGCGGTGCAGCTGCATGTCGGCGCGAGGTGTTCGTTGGGCGCTTACCACCCCCAATGCAGTGAGCCGACGCCTGCTTCGCGCTTGCGCGTCCTGGTGCGCGACGTGCCGGGCGATGGCCGGACAACGAGGCGCCTGAGCAGTACGGACGGCTGGGCCCAGCCCCGTCCGTTCATTGGCGGGCACGCCGCACATGCGATACCGCCATACATGGGCCAGGGGCCGGGGTCACGCAATGGCGACGCCGCTAACCGCGCCTGGAAGCTACCGCTTCTGGCGTGCGGCACCGCTGACGGGCCGCTGATAGGCACGTACGAGCCCAGGCAGCCGGCTCGGCGCAGAACGGACGCATTCATGCCGGCTCGCACGCGCCGTCAACTTCATCGTCCATGCAGCAGCAGTTGTTTCCACTGACAGAGCTAATTCAAGCAAAGGAGATCCCATGTCCACCACTGTCGAGCAAGCAGCCGTCTTTCCCGTTACACACCGACCAGGGCTGCCGTTCCCGGACGTGCCGAGGTTTCAGGGCTGGATCCGTCCGACGCGGATCGAGGGCGACATCTTCGACCTCGAGGTAGTGCAGGGCTCCGTCCCGCGTGAGCTGAACGGTCGCTTCTACACGATGGCGGCCGACACGCAGTTCTCGCCCCGCCTCGGCGACGACGTCTTCTTCAACGGCGACGGCATGATCCGGATGTTCACCATCGCGGACGGCCACGTCGACTACCGCAGCCGCTACGTAATGACGGAAAAGCTGCGCGCGGAGCGGAGCGCACGCCGCGCGCTGTTTGGCGCCTACCGGAACCCGTTCACCGACGACCCGTCGGTGGCCGGTGTCAATCGGGGCAATGCCAACACGGCGTTCGTCTTTAGTGGTGGGAAGCTGCTAACCCTCAAGGAGGACGCACGCCCGGTCGCCGTCGATCCGGTCACCCTGGAGACGCAGGGCGAATGGGCCTTCAACGGCAAGCTGACAAGCAAGACGTTCACTGCGCACCCGAAGATCGACCAGCGAACCGGTGAGATGTTCTTCTTCGGCTACGAGGCTAAAGGACTGGCCACCCGCGACATCGCCTACTACGTCGCCGGCCGGGACGGCCAGATTACCCACGAAGTTTGGCTGCAGGCCCCGTACGTTGGGTTCATGCACGACTTTGTGGTCAGCGACGACTACGTGATCTTCACAGTGTTCCCTGCCACCGCCGACCTCGACCGGCTAAAGGCGGGCGGCCAGCATTGGCGCTGGGACCCGAAATGCGACACCTATCTGGGCGTCATGCCACGCCGAGGGACGGCCGCCAACGTGCGCTGGTTCACCGGCCCCCCGCGCTGGGCCTACCACTTCTTTAATTCCAGTAACGACGGTACGACGATCACTATCGACGCGTGCGTGGGCGAGGCGATCAGCGCTCCGTGCTTCTACCCCGACACGTACGGCAGTCCGATCGACCCACCAAAGACCGTCACCCGTATCACCCGCTGGACACTGGACTACAACAATCCCGACGCCGGCTTCCAGGAACACATCCTCGACAACAACTACGCCGATTACCCGAGTGTCGACCCCCGGAAACAGACCGCCCGCCACCGTGTTGGCTTTGCCGCCATTGTCCATCCGCACGACGGCGAGCTCGACCTGGACAGCTCCGATAGCAATCTGAGGGCGATGGGCCTGAATGCCGTCATCCGCTACGACTTCGTCGAAAACCGTGTGGTCTCGCGGTTCGTTCCCGGCCGACAGTCAAGCATCCAGGAGCCGCTCTTCATCCCGCGCGGCCCCGATGCTCCCGAAGGCGACGGCTGGCTGATCATGCTCGTTGACCGCTGGAACACCATGCTGAACGACCTTGTCATCGTCGACACCGCCGACCTTGGCGCCGGTCCCGTCGCCACGGTGAGCCTGCCGATGCGCCTGCCGACCGGGGTGCACACCCTCTGGCTCGACAACGCGGAACTGACAAAGGCTTCCCGATAAGCAGCACTAGCCCGGGTCAGGCCGTGACGCAGGGCTGCCTGGCCGTGACGGCCGGCCTGACTATGAGCGGGTGCACCCGTCCGGCAAAGCGCACCTGCAGCACGCCGTCGAACTGGCGCTATCGGTGCTGGACAGCGCACGACAACGAAGCGCAGACCACGGGCGGCATTCCCAACGAAGCGGAGCACGGCAACAAGCTTCGCTCTAACCCAACGCAGGAACGAAACCAATGTTATTCGAACCCTTCACCAGTCCCTCGCTGTCCCTGAAGAACCGTGTCGTGATGGCGCCGCTGACGCGCAACCGCGCGGTCGACGCGAACACGCCCAATGATCTGGCGGCCGAGTACTACACGCAGCGCGCCGGCGCCGGCCTGATCATTGCCGAGGGCACGTCGCCTTCGCCCAACGGCCTCGGCTATCCGCGCATGCCGGGTCTGTTCAATGCAGCTCACGTCGCCGGCTGGCACAAGGTCACGGACGGCGTGCACGCGCAGGGCGCCAGGATCTTCGTGCAACTGATGCACGCCGGCCGCGTATCACACGTGGCCAACCTGCCCGCCGGCGCCGAGGTGGTCGGCCCGGTCGCCCTGGCGCTCGAGGGCGAGATCTACACCGACGCGCACGGCATGCAGCCGCACAGCACGCCGCGCGCGATGACCGAGGCGGACCTTGCCCACGCCGTGAGCGAGTACGTGAACGCGGCCAGGCTGGCGCTCGAAGCGGGCTTCGACGGCATCGAGCTGCATGCGGCCAACGGCTACCTGCTGGACCAGTTCCTGAACGCCAATGTCAACACCCGCACCGACGCCTACGGCGGCTCAGCTGGGAACCGCAACCGTTTTGTGCTCGAAGTGGCGCGCGCCACGGCGGCCGAGATCGGCGCCGCGCGCGTCGGCATCCGCTTGTCGCCGTATGGCGTATTCAATAACACCGGCGCGTTCAACGGCCTGGAGGAGCAGTACCTGACGCTGGCGCGTGAACTGGGCGCGCTGAAGCTGGCGTACCTGCACCTGGTCGACCATTCGGCGATGGGCGCGCCGGAAGTGCCGGCAGCGTTCAAGACCGGCCTGCGCGCGGCCTTCGGCGGCACGTTCATCGCCTCGGGCGGGTTCTTCGATCGCGAAAGCGCGGAGAAGGCGCTGCGCGACGGCCACGGCGACCTGGTGGCCTTCGGCCGCGCCTGGCTGGCAAATCCGGACCTGATCGAGCGCATGAAGGCCGGCATCAAGCTTAACGACCCGGATCCTTCCACCTTCTATACGCCCGGGGCGAAGGGCTACACCGACTACCCGCGCGCCGATGCGGGCGACGCGGCGTAAGGCAGCTCGTCGCGGGGCCGCGCCCGCACCGGCCGGCGGTAGCACAACAACGTGAGAAGGCGAGTCAGCATGACAACACCTAAGGAGAGTGGGATGACAGTCGATGTGGACGTGGTCATCGTGGGGTTTGGGCCGGGCGGGGAGGTCGCCGCCTCGCTCATTGGCCAGGCCGGGCACCGGGTGCTGGCGATCGACAAGGCGCTCGCGCCCTATGGCCAGCCCCGCATGAGCACGCTGGACGGGGAAATCGCCAGGGTATTGCAGCATGCGGCCAATCCGGTGGAGGCGATGCAGGACGCCATCAAGGCGCCGAACATCCTGCTGTTCGGCGCCGACGGAGAGCCGGTGCCGCCGATCGACTGGGACTACACGATCGGCGGTCACCCATCGCACTACTCGCTGCACCAGCCCAACATCGAGGCCGCAATGGAGCGGCGGATCGCCGGGTGCCCGTCGGTGGAGGTTCGGTGGGGCAGTCGGGCGACGGCCATAGAGCAGTGCGACGGTGGAGTGCGCGTCACCATCGAGATCGCGGCGCAGGACGGTGTGCCGCCCCGCACGGAGATTGTCTCGGCCCGCTACCTGCTCGGCTTCGACGGCGCGAGCAGCTTCGTCCGTGAGGCGGTCGGCATCGAGCTCGACGTGATTCACCAGCACGACGAGCGCTGGATCATGACCGACTTCGACGCGCTGCGCCCCCTGCCGGAGATCGTCACGCGAAGCCACTTCCGGATGGACCCGGTGCGCCCCTTCTATGCAGGGCCGAACGGCGCCAATCGCTGCCGCACCGACGTGCGGCTGCTGCCGGAGGAGGACCTCGATGAGTTGTTGTCCGAAGAGCATGGCTACGCGTTCATTGAGGAGCGATTCGGCCTCACCCCGGCGGACGTGCGGTTGACGCGCCGGATCGCCTACCGGTTCCGCTCGCAGCTGGCGCGCTCCTTCCGGGTCGGCCGCGTGTTCATCGGCGGGGACGCCGCACACGCGATGACCCCATACATGGGGCAGGGCGCGTGTTGCGCGATGCGCGATGCCGCCAACCTTGCCTGGAAGCTCCGGCTCGTGCTCCGCGGCGCGGCCGACGAGTCGCTGATGGACACGTACGAGCCCGAGCGCCTGCCGCACTCGGCGTTCTTCGTCCACGGCTCGCTGGCGACGTTCCAGTACGTCAACGAACTCGACCCGCAGAAGGCCGCGGAGCGCGACGCCGCGACCCGCGCCGGGCTCATTAAATTCCCGCCGATCGAGGGCCTGGTGGCCGGCGTACTGCACCGCGACTCCGCGGGCGCGCTGGCATCCCACGCCGGGCAGCTGGCACCGCAAGGGTTGGTCCGTCGGGGGCAGGGCGAAGGCCGGCTGGACGACCTGACCGGGTACGGCGGGCAGCTGATCAGTTCGCTGCCGGTCGCCGAAGTGCTCGGCCGGGAGCGGCTGAACCGACTCGGCGAACTCGGCGTTCACGTGCTGCGCGTGGCCGACGACGATAGCGCCGAGCTGGTCGACCTGGACGGCACCTATCGGAATTTCTGGGCGACCACGGGCGCGACCACGCTGCTGGCGCGCCCGGACCATTACCTGTTCGGCGTGGCCGCCGACGAGGATGACGTCCGTGCGCTGATCGATGACTTTCTCGCGCAGATCCCCCGGCCAGCCGCGGAGGCGCCAAAGGCTGCGGCGACCGGCCGTACTCACCCGTCAGTCGCAGCTGTTGATTTGAACTGAGACGGTCGGCGCAGCAAACCCAAACAATCATCGCGACGGGAGACAAGCCCATGACTACCAATCACACCGCCTTCTTCATCGGCGGAGAGTGGCGCGCACCGGCCTCGAGCAAGCGCGTCGACCTGGTCGACGCGTCGACGCAACTGCCGCTCGGCAGCATCCCCGAGGCGACGCCCTCCGACATCGATCGTGCGGTCGAGGCGGCTCGTCAAGCCTTCGACCACTCCGGCTGGGCCACCACCACCCCGGCCGTGCGCGCGGCGGCGATGCACCGCTTCGCCGATGCGTTGCAGGCGCGAGCCGCAGACCTGGCAACGACCGTGAGCAGGCAAAACGGCATGCCAATTAACCTCGCAGAGGCCTTCGAGGGCGGTTTCGCGATCGGCATGCTGCGCTACTACGCCGACCTGGCGGCCCGTCGTGAGATCGAGGAGACGCGGCCGTCGCAACTGGGCCGCGAGACCATCGTTCGGCGCAATCCGATCGGCGTCTGCGCGGCCATCGTGCCGTGGAACTATCCGGTCGTGCTGGCCATCAGCAAGATCGCGCCGGCATTGGCCGCGGGTTGCACTCTGGTAGTAAAACCGTCGCCGAACACTGCGCTGGACAGTTACCTGCTTGCCGACGCTGCACTGGAGGCCGGACTGCCGGCCGGGGTCATTAACTGGGTACCGGGGGATCGCACCGTCGGCGGGTACCTGGTCGGCCATCCGGGCATTGACAAGGTGGCGTTCACCGGATCGACCGCCGCGGGGCGTGAGGTCGGCCGGGTTTGCGCGGAGATGCTTCGCCCCGTGAGCCTGGAGCTGGGCGGCAAGTCGGCGGCAATCGTGCTCGACGATGCCGACCTCGACACGATCATGCCGAACCTGCAGTTCATCACGATGATGAACCAGGGCCAAACCTGCGTTGCGTGCAGCCGTGTGCTTGCGCCGCGCAGCCGCTACAAGCAGGTGGTTGATGCGGTGGCGACGATGGCCGCGTCGCAGACGGTCGGTCCAGCGCTCGAGCGGACGACGCAGATCGGTCCGATGGCCACCGCCGAACACCGCGAACGGGTCGAAGGCTTCATCGCGCGCGGCCGTACCGAGGGCCGGCTTGTCACGGGCGGAGGCCGACCGGCGGGACTGGATTGCGGCTGGTTCGTAGAGCCGACCGTGTTCGCAGACGTCGACAATACCGCCACGATCGCACGCGAGGAGATCTTCGGCCCGGTGCTGGCGGTGATTCCCTACGACGACGAGGACGACGCGGTGCGCATCGCCAATGACTCCATCTACGGTCTCGGCGGCAGTGTGTTCAGCGCCGATGTGGAGCGTGCCAAGCGTGTCGCCCGCCGCGTGCGCACTGGCACCGTCGGCATCAACGGTTATCCGCTGGCCATCGGCTCGCCCTTCGGCGGCATCAAGGCTAGCGGGCAGGGCCGGGAGTTCGGGCCAGAAGCAATGTCTGCATACGAGTACCTGACCTCGATGTATGTCGGCGCTTGAAGAGCCTTCAACCTTAGCAATGAAAAGGAACACAGCAATGTCTGAAATCACGAACCCGAATACACCTGAACGATTGGCACGGCGCGAGCACAACCTCGCTGTGGTCCAACGCTTCTATGGCGCTGCGGCCACCCACGATACGTCCAACGTCTTGCCGGTGCTGACGGATGACTTTATCGGCACAGCCACCGAAGGCCTGCCACATGGCCTTGGCGGCGTATATCACGGCAACGAAAAGGCGGTCACCGAGATCTGGGGTCGCATCTGGACCCTGTTCAATATGACAGGGGAAGTGACCGAATTCATTCCGTTTGACGACGATCGGGTGCTGGTGCTCGGCCGCTACGTGGGCGAGGCCCGCGAGGGCGCCGCGCCGGTGTACGCGGCATTCGCCCACATCTTCACCGTGCGAGGCGCTCGGGTGGCGGCGCTGCAGCAGGTCACCGACTCCGCACAGTGGCATCAGTTCAGGACGCGCGAAAGTCACTAGTCGCCAACTGGCGATGCTTCGTCTGGGAGCACGGGAGCAGGAGCGCTTCCCCTCGATAAGCGATGGAAAACACGTTGCGAAGGGGCCGCGCTTCCCCATCAGGGGTCGACCTCGTCCGGCTAACCACATCGGTAAGCCCCTTCGGACGACGAACAGAATCGAAATAGATAGTGAATCAAATGGAGACCCGAATGCGAACGACGATCGAGTTCAAGCGCCCCGACGGCGAGACCGTCCAGGGCTACCTCGCCGAACCCGAAGCCGCCGCTGGCGCGCCCGCTGTCGTCGTCATCCAGGAATGGTGGGGGCTGAACCGTCAGATCCGCGGCGTTGCCGACAGGCTCGCCGCCGCCGGCTACCGCGCGCTGGTCCCCGACCTGTATCGCGGCAAGTCGACTGTCGAGGTGGAGGAGGCGCACCACCTGATGTCGGGGCTGAACTTCAGCGACGCCGCGGCGCAGGATGTGCGCGGTGCATTGCAGTACCTGAAGGCCACGGGCAGCGCAAAGGTCGGGGTCACCGGATATTGCATGGGAGGTGGGCTGACTGTGCTCGCGCTGTCGATGGCGCCGGAGGCTGACGCCGGCGTCGTCTGGTACGGCTACCCCCCGCTCGAACTGGTCAACGCGTCGAGTATCCACGCGCCCCTGCTCGCGCACTGGGCGACGCAGGACGGCGCGTTCGCGATCGCTGGCGTCGACGCGCTCGAGCAGAAGCTCCGGGCAGCAAAGGTCGCCTACACCGGCCACCGCTACCTCGCGCAGCACGGCTTCGCGAACGAGACAGCGCAGGGTCCCGGGCGGGACGCGATCGCGCAGTACGACGCCGCGTGGGCGCAGATGGCCTGGGACCGCACCCTGCGCTTCTTCGGCCACCACCTCGGGTGAGCGATGGGCGCCCAGGTTGTACCAGTCGCGCGCGCGTTGCAGATCCATGACTCGATGGCCGCGACGTGGTCTTCCCGATAGAGCGCGTGCTGCGGGCACCCGCGCAGCGCGTTGCGGTCTGCAGCAGCTCCCGGTCGTTGGCCGGGTTCTCTGACGGGCAGCCTTAGCTCGACGGGTCAATCGTCCAGTCGTTCTTAATAGCACGTCTTTTTGAAAAAGGTAGGAATCCAGATGAAACTTATATCGTTTACTAAGGGCAACGTTCCCGGGTATGGCGCAGTACGAGGCGAAGGGGTAGTTGACCTGGGCAAGCGATACGGCGAACTCGCCCCGACACTACGTGATGCGCTCGCAGGCGTAGCGCTCAAGGAAATCGAGCGAATTGTCGCTCAAAGCGAACCGGACTTTTTACTGGCGGACCTGACGCTTGCGCCGGTAATTCCCAATCCCGACAAGATCATCTGCGTTGGACTCAATTACCGCGATCATGTGGCAGAGACAGGCAGGGCTCAAACAGAGCACCCAGTTCTGTTCGCGCGGTGGCCGGGAAGTCAGGTTGCGCACGGTGAAGCTCTGATCCGTCCGAAAGTCTCTGAACGTTTCGACTACGAAGGCGAGCTTGCCGTGGTGATCGGGAAAGGAGGGAGGCATATCTCAAGCGCTGACGCACTGTCTCACGTCGCAGGCTATAGCTGCTACAACGATGGAAGCGTTCGTGACTGGCAGAGTCACACAAGCCAATTCCTTCCAGGCAAGACATTCGCCGGCACAGGAGCCTTTGGCCCCTGGCTTGTAACAGCGGACGAAATACCCGACCCGACTGATTTGACGCTAACTACCCGCCTCAATGGCGCTGTCGTCCAGCAGACAAGAACGGATTTGATGATCACCGATATTCCGTCTCTGATCGCGTACTGCTCCACCATATTGCCGCTTACTCCAGGCGACGTATTGGTGACCGGAACGCCGGGGGGCGTCGGCGCTAAGCGCTCACCACCCCTCTGGATGAAGCCAGGAGATGTAGCCGAAGTGGAGATTTCAGGTGTCGGGGTATTGCGAAACGTCGTGAGAGACGAGCCCAAATAATTGTTCCATCCGTCCTGTCACCTTGTCCCCTCTGCTGGAAAAAACATGGAACTTACATCGCTAGGATACGTCGGATTGCGCTCGTCAAAGATCGAGCAATGGCGAGGACTGGCCACCCGGATATTAGGTCTGCAGGAAGTTGACAAGGGAGGTGGGACGCGGCTGTTCCGGATGGACGACCAGACGCAGCGTGTCATTCTCACGGAAAGCACGCATGACGAGCTTGGCTTTATCGGTTGGGAGGTGGCGCACGCTGCCGACCTTGAAACGCTCGCAACCCGCCTCGACTCCAGGAACATAAACGTCGAATGGGGTGACCGTGCCTTATGTGGGGAACGGCATGTCGAAAGGCTGATTGTCTTCACAGATCCGGGAGGCAATCGCCTTGAGGCGTTCTGGAGGCCGGCTATGGCTGATGAGCCATTCGTGCCCGGACGACCATTGTCAGGATTCCGAACAGGGCCTCTTGGTATGGGCCACGTCGTGCTGCACGTCGACGATGTTGACGCGCTGCTGCCTTTTTACCGCGATGTACTCGGGTTTCGCATTACCGACTACGGTCTATCACCATACAAACTGTACTTCTTCCATTTGAATGGACGTCATCACAGTCTTGCCATGGTCGGATCCGGCAGAAAAGGTTTTCACCACTTCATGCTCGAGCTATGCAGCCTGGACGACGTGGGGCAAGGCTACGACCTTGCACAGCAGGAGAGCGGACTCGTGGCCTACACGATGGGACGGCACCTGAACGATCAGGTGATGTCGTTCTATGTGAACACGCCGTCGGACTTTTTCGTGGAATACGGGTGGGGAGGACTGGTCATTGATCCCGCCACCTGGCAGCCGCAGGAGACCGTTGCTGGCCCAAGCTCCTGGGGACATGATCGGCTGTACTCAATCGCACCGGAACAGCGCGCGCGACTGTTGGCAATGCGGTTGCGAGCGGCTGAGGAAGGTATCCGGGCTCCCAATCCGGTGCTGCTTACCAGGTAGTAAAGCGCAGCAAATGAAGCGCCGCGGGTTCGCGCGGAAAAGCCCGGACCCGACAATGTTGTCTATGCGACGACGTACGATTGCACGCCACAGAACCGGCAACGACGACGATTGCTGTGCAAAGGTGACGGCGGTTGCCTGCCGCAACGGCGCGGCAACACGACATGACATCGACAAAATCAGGAGACTATTCATGGCATCGACACATCGCCGGGCCCGTATCACCGCATTCGCCAGTCTGTTGCTCGGTGGCCTCGGAATGAATGCCCACGCACAAAGCAGCGTCACGCTCTACGGGATCCTTGACAGTGGGATCCTCTATACGAGCAAGACGGTCAATCCCACTACGGGATCCAATGCGGGCCATCAGTTCTCCTTCATTACGGGTGGACAGGGGACATCGGTCTTCGGATTGACGGGAAAGGAAGACCTCGGCAGCGGCGTGCAAGCGATTTTTGCGCTCGAAAGCGGCATCGATCTCTCCAATGGGGGTTTCGCTGACTCGAACGGCAATTTCTTCGGCCGTCAGGCCTGGGTCGGGGTCGCGGGCGCTTTTGGCACCGTGAAGGCCGGGCTCCAGTATTCGCCCTTTGTGTTGTCAATAATCGCGACGGATCCGCGCAACGTCTCCACCTTTGGTAGCGGCATACCCATCCACGTCGGCAACGTGTCCGTGACGGGTATCTTCACTTCGAACGCCATTTCATACACTACGCCGACTATCGCAGGCTTTCAGGGCAGCGTACTCTTCGCGCCCGGAGGCACACCCGGCAACTTCCAGGCGGGTCAGCAGTATGCGGCCAGCCTGAACTACGTCATTGGTCCATTCATGGTTAGTGCCGCGATGGTTAGCTGCAACGCAGGGGGCACAGCCGCCTCGACGCCAATTCCGAGCAACGTCCCGTTCTCGGGACGAACCATCGGCGGCAGTTATCGCGTGGGCGACCTGATCTTGAAGGCGGACTTTGTCAATTACAAGGTCTCTGGTTCGTTCGACAATCGCGTGTACGGCGCGGGGGCAAGCTATTACGTCACGCCTGCAGTCAACGTGGATACCGGTGTGTGGTACACCAGCGACGGAAATGATACGCGCAACCATTCGGTCATGGCAGCTGCAGGCTTGACGTACAACCTGTCCAAAGCCACGTTGTTGTATACGCAGGCGGGGTTCGTCAACAATCGCGGAAAAATGGACACCGGACTGTCGCTTCATGGCGCGCTCTTCGGCGTGCAGGGAACAACCGTCGGTGCCAATGTCGGCATCCGCCACAGGTTCTGAACGGCACAGGTCCCGGATGGATGTGCCCCGGACTCGGGCTAGACGGGTGGCAATGCTCGAACGGGCCAGCGTCGCAACGATGCAGCGTTGACCTGACATTCAACAGTGACAGTGCGAGCCACACGGAGCGACCAAATGATCTGCCTGCCCGAAATGGTGTTTGTGCGTCGTCAGGTCCCGTACATCAAGCTGCAATCTGTTTGTCTAGTGATTCGGGACTAGCAATCTTGAAGCAGATCGACAATATCCCATTGACTAACCACCAACACAAGGAACGAGCATGAACGGGCTCATGCAGCAGCGTCAGCTACTGATTTCTGATCTGATTGAACACGCTTGCGCTCATCACGGTGAACGCGAAGTTGTTTCCCATCTCGTCGACGGGAGCGTATGTCGTTATACATGGCGCGATGTGCATGCCCGCGCAAAGCGCGTCGCAAACGCCGTGGGTGGCTTGGGCGTTGCTCCCGGAGAACGTGTATCGTCGTTGGCATGGAATACGCATCGACACCTGGAACTGTATTTCGGTGTTACTGGCAGCGGTGCGGTGCTCACTACGGTGAATCCGCGTCTGTTCGCCGAACAGATCAGCTATATCATCAATCACTCGGAGAGTCGTTACGTCTTCTTTGACACGAGTTTCTCAGCGACAGTCGAGGAGATCGCGAAGGCGTGCCCGAACGTGCAGGGGTTCATTGCGATGTGCGGGCGGGACCAGATGCCGGACATCGCCATACGGGGCCTGCAGTGTTATGAGGAACTTATCGAAGAAGCCGATAGCCAATTCGATTGGCCGAGGTTCGACGAGAATCGCGCCTCAACACTATGCTACACCTCCGGGACCACCGGGAACCCAAAAGGTGTTTTGTACAGCCATCGCTCGACTGTCTTGCACTCATTCGGTACATGTACGGCAGACGGCTTCGCAATTGCGGCGAGAGACAGCATCTTGCTGGTCGTGCCGATGTTCCATGTCAACGCGTGGGGAGTGCCTTACGCCGCAGCGATGTCAGGTGCGAAGCTCGTGCTCCCCGGGCCATGGCTCGATGGGGAAAACATATACCGGATGCTAAGAAACGAACGATGCACCATTACGCTGGGCGTGCCAACCGTATGGCTTTCGCTATTCGATTACGTAGAGAAGAACGTCGACGGCACCAGGCGCCGTGAAGAAACCCAGCTCACTCGAGTCGTAGTAGGCGGCTCTGCAGCGCCGCGAATCGTCATCGAGAAGTTCGAACGGTATTTTGGCGCATTTGTGATTCAGGCGTGGGGTATGAGCGAGACAAGTCCGGTAGCGACCGTCTGCACGCTATTGGCAAAACATCAGTCGCTGACATCAGATCAGCGTTTTGACCTCCAGACCCTTCAAGGGCGGGCCATGTACGGGGTTGAAATCGCCTTGTTCGACGATGACTTGCGAAGAATTCCACACGATGGCAAGACTGCCGGACAGCTCAAAGTCAGGGGCCCGTGGATTGCGTCCGCGTACTACAAGAATGAGGATGACTCGGCCTGGGGGGCCGACGGATGGTTTGCCACGGGTGATGTCGCCATGATCGATCCCGACGGGTACCTGAGAATTACGGATCGCTCCAAGGATGTGATCAAGTCGGGGGGCGAGTGGATTTCCTCCATCGATCTGGAAAACGTTGCTCTAAGCCATCCCGCTGTTCAAGAGGCAGCGGTGATCGGCCTTGCCCATAGCCGGTGGCAGGAGAGGCCGTTACTCGTTGTAGTGAAGAAGCCGGGCAACGATGTTACGTCCGAGGACATCATCGAGTTTATGCGCGGAAGGATAGCGAAATGGTGGCTGCCCGACGACGTCGTCTTCGTAGAGTCCTTGCCTCACTCGGCAACAGGCAAACTTCAAAAGGTCGTCTTGCGTCAGAAGTTTAGCGGACACCGGTTCTCGACCGACCTCTCTGACTTGACTTCAATGAGCCGCCCTTGAAGGCAGGCGTCTCGTTAATCAGGCAAGGTCAAAGCACGGCAACACTGTGCAGACTCCCGGAAAGAAAGGAATAGCCATGGCAGATCCAAGGGGCGACGTTCGCGCGACCGTCGCGACAATGCAGGCGCGGTGCCTGATCCGCGGAGTCGATTTTTCGGATTTCCAGCAGTTGTCCGCGAAGGTGGCCAGCTGGGACGACTGGTGGGACCAGTGGACAGCGATGGGCGAGCACTACCTGGTTCTGGCCGATCGGTACCGGGCAGAGGGGTGGCAGGAAAGCGCCGGATCTGCCCGGGTCCGGGCCGGCGTCGCCTTCCACTTCGGCAAATCCATGGCGGTGGAGGACGATGCCCGCTACCGCGAGTTGACCAAACGCAGCGTGGAAGCGGTCACCACGGGGCTGCGGCTTCTGGACCCGACCTTCGAGAGGATCGAAGTGCCCTTCGACGGACACCGGGTGGTCGGCAACCTCCGCCGTCCCCAGGGGGTGGAGCACCCGCCGCTGGCGCTGCTGGTCCCGGGTACCGATTCGGTCAAGGAGGAGTTCCCGCAGTGGGAAGAAGAGTTCCTCGCGCGCGGTATCGCCACGTTGAGCATGGACGGCCCAGGGCAAGGCGAGGTCGGGTTCGAGCTTCTGATCCAGCACGACTACGAGCGGCCGGTCGGCGCGCTGCTCGACGCCGTAGCGGGCCGAAACGACCTCGACCTAAGCCGCATCGCCGTGGCCGGCGCCAGCCTGGGCGGCTATTACGCCATCCGCGCTGCGGCGTTCGAGCCGCGCATCACCGCGGTGTTGGCCAACGGGGGCCCCTGGAGCCTGGCCGATGCGTGGTCCGGTTTCTCACCCCTCTACGTCGCCAAGTACACGTGGAACCTCGGCGGCGGCAGCCTCGAGACGGCCCGCCAGCGTGCGGGGTGCATGACGCTGGAAGGCGTTGCCGATCACGTTGCGGTGCCGGCCCTGGTGATCTTCGGGACAGAGGACGCGTTGCTGGACGCTGACCGGCACGGTCGGCGGACCGCTAGCGCGATACCCAAGGGAGAGCTGTGGATGTTCGGGGGCGGCAACCACGGCGTCAGCAACTTCGCGGCTGAGCACCTTGGCCCCGGCGCCGACTGGCTTCTGACCCACATGTAGCCCTCCCACCCGGCGGGCCGATCGAGCGCAATGAAGCGGTCGCCAGACGGGAAGGTTCCGGCGTACTGCCGATGCCGATTTTATGAACGGTTCTAACCTGGCCGGCCTGCCGAGTCAGCTTTGGACTCCGATAGAGACAACCGTTCTTGCGAGGGAACAGCGTGCCCATCAGAAAACGAAAATTTGACCCTAGTATGCGGATCGCCGTCCGCCGCAGGCCCGTCCAGGGACGATCGGTAATGACAGTTGATGCCATCCTTCAGGCTGCGCGACGGCTTTTCATAAGTGACGGATTTGAAGGCACAAGTACCACGCGAATAGCAGAAGCAGCTGGCGTCAGCGTTGGGTCGCTATATGAGTACTTCACCAGCAAGGAAGCGCTCGTGGCGAAGCTTATCAAGCTTCACTGCGACAACTTGCTCGACACTTATGCACTCGCGTTCAGGGCGGTGGAAGGAAAGGGGGTTGCGGCACTGGCGGATGCTTGGGTCGATACGACCGTAGACGCATACGCAGGTGACCTCGATCTGCACCGGGTCCTGCTGGACCAGATGGGCAAGGTGAGCAAGACCCGTCATCTCAGCCGCGTTTCGCTCGCGATCACCGATCTTCTCGAGCAGGGTCTGCGCAGTTGTGGAGAGCCAGTGCCCCGCGCAAACCTCCGCCTGGCTGCCTTTGTCGTTGAGTCGGCAGGAGAGGCGTTGGTTCACCGCGCGATCCTGTATGCGGAGGACCTGTTCGGCTGCGAGTTGCGGCGCGAACTGAAGCTGATGACCCGCGTGTACCTGTCGAGCACCGACGCGGTTGCCCCGGAAACCTGAACTCTTCATGCCGCCGTCTGAAATCTCGGGAATAGTACAGACCGCGAAACCGAATGATTTGCGATCCGTTGACGCGTGAGTCTGCGGATCCAAGACCTGGCGGCCTAAGCGAGGACCCGACCTCGCGTCAGAAATCCGAATAGAGACGACGCGATAAGCCTTATATCATGACCACTGCAATACGAGAGTGACAGTGTAGGCGCTGATGTAGCAGGTATGAGGGAGCCAGTATGAAAACTCGGATAACCGAACTCTTCCAGATCAGATACCCCATTATTCAGGGAGGGATGCATTACGTCGGATTGGCAGAACTTGCATCTGCGGTGTCCAACGCGGGCGGACTAGGTGTAATAACCGCGCTAACGCAGAAGACCCCCGAACTTCTGGCAAAGGAAATCGCGCGATGCCGCGAGATGACAGACCAGCCGTTCGGCGTCAACCTTACTTTTCTGCCTACGTTCTCGGCTCCGCCGTACCTCGAATATATCGACGCTATCAGGCAGGCGGGTGTGCGTATCGTTGAGACGGCGGGTCGAAACCCGGAACCCTACATCAGCAGTCTGAAAGAGGCGAGAATCAAAATCTTTCATAAGTGCACGTCCATTCGGCATGCACTTAAGGCGCAGCAGATAGGGTGTGATGCGGTTACCGTTGATGGTTTCGAATGCGGGGGACATCCTGGCGAAGACGACATTCCGAACATGATCCTGCTTCCAGGTGCAGCGGACGAACTTTCTGTTCCGATGATCGCCTCGGGAGGTATGGCTGACGGACGCAGCCTTGTTGCTGCACTCGCCTTAGGCGCCGAGGGAATCAGCATGGGCACACGGTTTCTTGCCACGAGAGAAGCGCCGGTCCACGAAAACGTCAAGAAAGCCATTGTCGATGCCTCAGAACGGGATACGAGGCTGGTCATGCGCGGCCTGAGAAATACAGAGCGCGTCCTGAACAACGCGGGCGTGGAACGGCTGCTAGAAATCGAGCGCGAGAAAGGAAAGGATCTTCTCATCGAAGACATCATTGAACACGTCGCGGGCGTCTATCCAAAGGTTATGCGCGATGGACTGCTCGATTCCGGTGCTTGGAGTTGCGGCATGGTCGCGGGCCTGATTCATGATGTGCCAACGGTAAAGGAGCTTATTGGGACAATCGTGGACGATGCCAATACGTTGATCAGGTCACGGCTGCGATGCATGGTTGACGGCGCAGGCATATATAAAGATTTGTGGTCCTTAGCGCAACGGGGGTAGGGAGAGGTCGTTGAGTAGAATGAACCGGTCCTTGCGGTTGGTGGTCGAAAAATGAACTGACAATCAAGGTTACTTCCTGGTCGTCGAGCAGTGCTTGGAACGACGCGGCTTGCGCCGCCCGAATTGGACGAGACGGTGCGGCAAGTACCAAGCAGGGCCGCGAAATGCCCGTGATACTGGGCCGCAAGTTTTCAGCCGATTGGCACTGGCAGTCGGCCGACACAGTGGCCAAGAAACTTTGGCGACGTCGAAATCGTCTCCCGCTGCATCGACGGCGACATGCATCGTTATACCTACCGGGACTGCCACAGTCGCGCGACGAAGTTTGCCAAGGATGAGGTTCTGTCGCGTTAATGCGCTGGGACAAAATTCAGCGAACGGAAATTGCAGACGCTAAAGATGACCAGGACGACAAAGACATCGCGTGAGACATTGCCGCCTGGGATCGCCAAGTTGCTGAAGCGACTGCACTACCCACTGGAGGTGATTTTTGCTGTGCGTGCGGTGGATAAGGCCGGAAAGACCGTCGATTTCCTGCTGCGAGCTATGGTGACAAGGCTGCCGCGCGTCGTTACGTCGAGAAATCCATCGATCAGAACGGCGAACCGTAGACCATCACCGTAGACAAAAGCGATGCCAATCTGGCCGCACTGCGAGCCATCAACGCCGAACGGAAAACGCCCTCGAAGGTGCGCCAGGTCAAAAATCTGAACTACGTTGTCGAACAGGACCATCGCGCGATCAAACGTATCGTCAAACCCACGATGGGTTTCAAGGATTTCGTTGCACCCGCATCATCCTGTCGGACATCGAACTGACGCATATGATCGGGAAGGGCCAATGAAAGATGCTGGCGCAGAGCGGACCGCTGCCGAGCAATTCCATTCGCTCGTAATGTAAGCAGCCCTGACCATTTGGGACTTGCTTATCCTGACGCCCTTATCGCGACACAACCCTTTCACGGTCCTCATCGAGCTTTCAGTCCTGCTTGTCGTTCAGCACATCATAGCGGACCGCCTTACTGCAACAGGACCTGGCACAGGTACCGGCGCCACCTTCCGGCAGATCTCGAATAATCACAGTCTGCGGCGTCGCCAATGTAATGGCCGCTGCTCGCAACCGCTTGAGAATGTCGAACAGCAGGTCGCTCTTCGTATCGCCTGCTATTCTTGGGCTGCGAACATACCCGGTGACAATCAATGTGATGCCGTCGGCGGAGAGCTGACTGAAGACGACCGACGGTGCGGGATGATCCAGTATCGACGGGTGCGCTTCGTACGCCGCGAGCAGCAGATCGCGCACCTGTTCGGGATCGATATTGAGCGGCAAGGTGAGAGTGACAGTCGCGACACCCTGGGTCCGGTTTCCCATCGTCACGTTGCGCACGTTCTGCGAGATCAGGTGGGAATTGGGAACGATGACCGTGGACCGGTCGGCGAGCTGGATTTCGGTAGCGCGAACGTTAATGCGGCGGATGTCGCCCTCGACGCCCGCAATACTGACGATATCCCCGACCTTGACCGGGCGCTCGGTCAGCAGGATCAGCCCGGAGACGAAATTCTTGACGATTTCCTGAAGCCCGAAGCCGATGCCAACCGACAGCGCGCTGACGATCCATGCGACGCTGGTCCACCGCGCACCCAGTATCGACAGCGTCAGCAGCGCGATAAGCACGCAGCCCGTGTTGACGAATAGCGCGAGGAGCGTGGCTCGCATGCCAACGCTCATACTGGTTTTCGGCAGCAACTCCTGGTCCAGCCATTTGCGCACGGACCGAAGCAGGTACAGGCCGACACCCAGCGTGAGAACCGCGTTGAGGATGTGATCCGGGACGATGTGCAGCCCGCGCAGCCGGTTGCCGCCGACGATCTCGAGGATGCTGATAGCCAGGTCCGCAGGCGTGGTGCCGAAGCCCCCGGTCAGCAGCGCGACGACCGCGACCGCCAGCAGCAGGCTGCGCCCAAGCGCGGACATGACGGTCGACGCCTGTTCGAGGTGGATGTCGTCCAGCCCGAATAGCTGCTTGATGGTTTGCCCGCTGGCGTGGCGGGCCGAAAACAGGCTTTCGCAGATGTCCTGGGTAAGCCTGCCCAGCAGGTAGAAGCTGCACAGGACCAGCTGGAACCAGACGAGTTCGTAGGTCAGGAATCGTGCAACGGTAATGTAGCCGGTGAGTAGCGAAAGCAGCGAGCCGACGACGGCAATGGTGACACCGGTGTGGATCAACCCGGCGACGGTCGAACGGGCCTCCGGCGGTTCGCCTGCGGCGGCCAGCGCATTACGCACGCGGTTTGCCCGCAGCAGGGCGGCGCCGATGGTCAGTGCGACCACCAGCGAGACCACCCCGCGTCCGAGCAGAGTCACCTGCACACTGGTATCGACTATTCTGTTGAACTGCTCCACCGTGCCGGAGAGCATGAGCAGCGCGGCAAGTATCCTGGGGAATGGCTGGATGGCACGCGCCAGCGGATCGGCCATGACCGTCAGGCGCCACGAGGGTCGGTCACTGCACAGCAGCGCCCGGCCCAGTCCCGCGATCATTGCGCAGGTCAGGGCAAGCGTAATCAGTTCGCTGGCGAAATCCTGCAGGTTGGCGTTTAGTGGCTCCTGATGAGTCAGGGCAAGATAGATGAGCCGGACTGCGCATGCAGCGGACGCCACGCTGGTGAGCGTGGTCGACAGCGCGATCGCGCTGCGTCGCAAACGGCCCTCGGGAAGGCGGTGCAGGCAGCACCATACCAGTGCCCGTTCGAGCAGAGGAGCACCTGCTGTCCATGTTGCGAGCGCGAGCAGCAGCATCAGTACGATCGTGAGTCGCTCGCCCGGTTGCCACGCCGACTGCAGTTGACCGGTAATCAGTAAATTGAATACCTTCAGCCGTTCAAGGTCCGTCGGTTCGGTATGTAACAGCGGTGCCCAGAACGCAGGGCCCAGAATGCTGCCGGAGCGAAAGGCGAGCTGGTTCTTCAGATGGTCATGCTGCAGCCGGCCAATCTGGGTAGTCAGGTTCGGCAGGTTCTCCCTGATGTTTTCCGCCTGCCTGAATTCGGCGTCGAGCCGTGCCCGCTGTGCCGCAATAGCGACGCGCTGCTCGGCGATCGCCGGTGTTTCGACACTGGTGCCCGCAGCCGGCGCAGGACCGAGCACGTCAAGCTGGGCCTGTAACTTCGCGCTCCCGGGCACCAATGACGTGGCCAGGAGGTTGTCCACCCGAGCTGAAAGCTGCTGGATTGCTGTCTGCAGCTCGACGAACTGCGCGTCGCCTGTCGCCGTCGATGCCCGCTGCTTGATCCGGTCCTGTTGAGTCTGCAGCTCCCCCAGAATTGCCAGGGTCTGAGTGTCATCGCCAGGCGATGCCGGAGGCGCACTTGCGATGGATTCCGACGGAGTGGCTGCCCAGACTGTCGGGGGAATCAGGCTGAATAACGCCAGCAGGGCGAGACGAAAGACGAAGTCCGGTACTTTGCGCATGATGGTGGACCCGGCAAGGGCACGTATTTGGGTATGGGGTGTGATGGCTCAGGCCTGTGGGGTGCAGCCATGCTGTCGCGACTGCGCCCAGCCTCGCGCATCCTCCGTGATGCGGCCGGCCAGGCTGGCAATGGCGAGTTGCTGCGCGCGCACCAGGTCCGCGTAACCACCCGGCGCCGCCTGCTGCAGCTGCGTATGGCAGGTCAGGCGGACACCGTTGGGGTCCTGCGCGAAACCGAGGCTCCAGTCAGCCTCGAGCTGCACCGCGTGCCCCGGCCACGCGTCGAGGCGCCGGATCTGCAGCCTGATGCCCAGCACCGGTTGATTGACCGGCCGGGTGAGACCGGCCACGTCCTGGGTGCCCAGGCGGCGCACCAGTTGGGTGGATAGCGCGGCGCGCAGTTGATCGCCCAGCGGTGCGACCCAGCGCTCGTCGTCGAGCACGGCAACGCCGCTGTCGCCCTGCCGTACGACCATCGCCTGCTGGTCGAGCTCGGCGGGAACGCCTACTGGCAGCACGTCGATCGCGAACGGCGCGGCTGGCTGGGCCGAAGCGGGCTGTGCTGCCGGGGAAACCAGCGTGTAGTAGTGCACCGGCGCGGACGCGCAGGCGCTCAGGGCCAGCGCGACGGTGAGCGAGACTGCGCGCAGGCAGGCGCGGGCTGAAAAACTCATTGTTTTGACTCCTGTGAAGCGGAGGGGCTGGCCGCGGTGACCGGGGCCACGGCTGACTGATCCGCTGCATGGCCGCGCAGCAGCGCTTCCGGATGGCGGCCGAGCAGATCAGTGAACGTGCGCAGCGAGCGGGCAGTGCGCTGCACTTCCTGCAGCGTCTGGCCCAGGTTTTCCTGGAGCGGCCCGTCTTCGGCCAGCATGCCCTGCGCGGCGCCGAAGGTCTGGCGCGCCTGCTGCAGGGTTTGCGTGGTCGCCGGCAGCACCTGGCCGTTGATCTGCTTCAGGGTGCTGTCCAGGTCCGCCAGACCCGTGTCGAGATGGCGTGCGATCGAGTCGAGCGGCATTTTGTCAATCTTGCCGACGATGCTCGCCATCTGCTCCTGCAACTGGTCGAAGCCGCCGCTCGCGGTGGGCAGCGTAAGCGGTCGCGCCTCGGCGTCGTATGAGACCTTAGGGGCGTTCGGTACGAAGTCGAGCGAAATATAGAGCTGGCCGGTCAGCAGATTGCCGGAGCGCGCCTGTCCGCGCAGACCGTGCGCGACCATGGTGGACAGGAATTGCGCTACCTTTTCGATATCGCCATTTATTCTGGGCAGCTTGTCGAGCACCGGTCCAAGCCGCTGCGGATAGACCTCGACGCCGACGATCATCGGGAAACGCTGCGTGGCCGGGTCGTAATCGAGTTTCATGGAAACCACCCGCCCGAAGTTGATTCCCGAAAACACCACGGGAGCACCCATAGACAGGCCGCGCAGCGACTGTGCGAAGCGCAGCTCGATGTACTGGGCCGGACCGTCTGGCGGCGCCATCGCCGTCTCTTCATCTTTCGCCAGATTGAACCGGCTGCCGCCTGGGCTGGCGGTCGTGCTACCGACGGGCGTGGCGAACGCAATTCCGCCGCCAACGATCGCGGCCACGGATTGCGTCTTGAGCTTGAAACCGTCGGCGCCCAGCGAGAGGTCGACCCCGCTCGCATTCCAGAAGCGGGTATCGGCCGTGACAAACCTGTCATACGGTGAATCGATGAAGATCTGTTCGCTGACGCCGTGGCCATCGGCGTCGAGCCGATACGACGCGATGCGGCCGACCTGAATGCGCCGGTAGTAAACGGGCGAGCCGATGTCGAGCGAACCGAGGTCGTCCGCATGAATCGTGAAACTCGTTCCCGGCGTCCCACTGATGACGGCGGGAGGCGTCTCCAGCCCCGTGAACGCTGTGCGCGCGGCCTCTGACGCGCCGGTGTCCACGCCGATATAGGCGCCGGACAGCAGCGTGTCCATACCCGAGACACCGGTCATGCCCAAACGAGGCCGGACGACCCAGAAGCGGCTGTCCGCGCGCGCCAGGCTCCGCGCGCTCCTGGCAAGCGAGACCGAGGCGACCACGTGCGAGCCATCGTCGCTGAGCGCGACCGTCGATACGGTTCCGACCGTCACGTCCTTGTATTTGACAGGGGTCTTGCCGGCCTCCAGCCCCGCAGCGGTCCTGAACGAGATGGCGATTTCCGGGCCTGCCGAGAGCCACGCGTGGATCACCATCGACAGCCCGATCAGCGCGGCCACGAGAGGTACGAGCCAGACGGGCGATACCCGCCAGCGGCTACGGGTGACGCGAGGATCGAGGGGTTCGGGTAGCGGCTTGTTTGAGACAGGATTCATGTTTCCTCAGCGTCCCAGATGAGTCGGGGATCGAAGTTCATGGCGCAGAGCATGGTGAGAATCACCACAAGGCCGAAAAAGAGAATGCCGATGCGCGGCTCGCTGTCGGACAGCGCCTGGAAGCTGACCAGCGCACAGACGATTGCCACCACCATCACGTCGAGCATCGACCAGTAGCCAACCGCTTCGACGAGCCGGTACAAACGGGCACGCTCGCTCATTGCCCAGCGACTGCGCCGCTGGGTGGTTGCGAGCAGCATGCTGAGGATCAGGAACTTGGCGCACGGCACGACTACGCTTGCAATAAAGATCACCGACGCAATGCCCCAGGACCCTGCTTTCCAGAACTCCACGACGCCGTAGAGAATCGTGCTGTCGCTGCCGTGTCCCAGAAGGCTCGTGTGCATGACCGGCAGCACATTGGCGGGGATGTAGAAAATCAGGGAAGCGATCAGGAACGCCCACGACCGTGCGATGCTGTCAGGGCGTCGCCGATGCAGGGCTCGTTTGCAGCGCGGGCATTGGGCGTGTCCGTTCACGCGCGGCATATGTGCGCAAACCAGTCCGCATCCATGGCAGGCAATCAGGCCTAGCTGTCCCGCGCGAGGAGGTGGCTTCATGCTGTCTCCGCGTCGGTCCTTTCCCACAGCAAGTGGACATCGCGACTGGCGATGATGGTGATTAGCACCATCAGCGTTGCCGTGGCCCAGATGCCGGGACCAGCTGCCACCTGCACGAAGCTGGAAAGTTTGATGATCGCCACGAGCATGCCAAGTACGCCGACCTCGACGATGCTCCACGGGCGCAGCATCGCAAGCAGCGCCATGCTCCACGCGAAACCCGGTGCCCGGCGTGCGGCGCGGGCAAATGCCAGCACCCAGCCGAGCAGCGCGATCTGGAGAAGCGGCACCACGACGATCATCATCGCAGTGGCGAGCGCAATCGGTGCAACCGCGCCGTGCGCCAGCGCTGCCGCGGACTGCCAGAGCGTCGTCTCGCTGTGCAGGCCCTGCAGGGAAATCCGGATCACCGGGCAGACGTTGGCGATCACGAAGACGATGGCTGCGGCGACGGTTAGCGCGAGCCACCGATCGATATCGAGCTGGCTCGCGCGATACAGGACCGCCGAACATTGCCGGCAGCGCGCCACCTCGCGCGTGGCCAGCGCGCGGCGATGGTACACGCCGTCACAATGCTCGCAGACGACGAGAGTAGGGAAGGTTTGCATGAGCATCTGGCGATCAGGACGGCCTGTCACTACCGGTGGCCACCGTCTGCCGCCGCTGCTGCGCGTGGTCCACCTGAGTAGCGCGCGCGTCGAAGTACGACGTCACATAGTCGATGAACGCCCGGACCTTCGCCGTCATCAGGCTCCGGTCCCGATAGGCGAGCCTGAGTTCGGCGTCCGCGCTTATGAGCTCAAAGTCGGGCAGCAGCTGCACCAGCCGGCCATCGTCCAGCTCCTTGCCGACCATCGTCAGCGGCAACGCGCCGAGACCCGCACCGCTCATCACCAGTTCCTTGTTCAACGCGGCGTTGTTGGTCGACACGTCGTGTTCGAGTGGCACGGCAATCTGTTCGCCCCCGCGCCGGAACCGCAACTGTGGTTCGCTGATCGATGCCAGCATTGTGACGAAGCGGAATGCGGCGAAATCGTTGGGCCTTTGCGGTAGCTGGCGCCCCTGCAGGTAGCTGGGCGAGCCCACCACGGCGAGGGGCAGGCGGCACAACGCACGGGTGATCGTGAGCTCGCTCGTGAGCATGAACGGCAGCACGATGCCGAGATCGAAGGCTTCCTTGATCAGATCGACTGGCCGTTCCGCCAGCGTCAACTCGAGCTGCACGGCTGGGTACCGGGCACGGAACCCGGCGATCAGCGGGGGCAGCTCTATCAGCGCCGCGGTGGTGTGGGCGACGAGCCGCAGTACCCCCGCAGGCTCCCGTGCGCGCTCCCCGGTACCGGCCTCGAGCACGTCCAGTTCAGCAACCACGCGCGAGCAGCCGCCGTAAAACTCCTCCCCGGATTCAGTAAGTGCGAGGTGTCGGGTGGTGCGCTGAAAAAGACGCACACCGAGCCTGGTTTCGAGCCCCGTTATCGCGCGCGAGACGACTGTCTTTGAGATGCCCAACGCATGCGCGGCGTGCGTGAAGCTCTGCATTTCGACGACGGTACAAAAGGTCCGCAGCGTTTCGAGATGGTCCATAAGTGTTCGCAATCCAAAGTAGATCTAAATTGAAACCATACGGTTCAGTATAGGGAAACATACTGTTGCTGTCAACGTAAATAAACCGGTCAGTTCAGTATGTTAAAGTGACAGCAGTGAAGATGAAAGATCGGTCAGGTGCGTTGCCGCCGGCGGCGTCGTTGATCGATCTCGTAAACAAAAGGAGAGCCCGAGATGAGGGGGAAAACGGAACAAAAGCGGCAGGCGATTGTTGACGCCGCGTTTGAGGTGTTCAGTGAGGTGGGGTTCGAGCAGGCGTCGATGTCCGAGATTGCGGCACGGGCAGGTGGATCAAAAGCCACGCTGTACAGCTATTTCCAGTCGAAGGAAGAGATGTTCGCTGAGTTCATGAGCGTCGCCGCGCGACAGGAAATCAGGGCGGCGTTTGAGCTGCTCCAGACCTCGGTGCCGGTTCGCGACGCACTGGCGAGCTTCGGCAAGCACTATCTGGTTGCAGTGCTGAAACCGCAACTGCTCGCGGTGCGCCGTCTCGCGCATCGTGAAGGCGGCCGGTCGAATGTCGGCGCCCTGTTTTATGAGCGCGGGCCGAAGCTCGGCTGGCAAACGGTGGCTGTCTTCCTGCAGCAATTGATTGACGCCGGGCAGTTGCGCAGCTGTAATGCGGCTATCGCGACCTCGCATCTGCGCACCCTGTATGAAGCTGAGTTGATGGAGCTGTGCCTGTTTGGCGTGCCGGCCGATACCAGCCCCCGCAACATCGCGAAGGTCGTCCAGAGAGCGGTCGACGTGTTCATGGCCGCATACGGGCCGACGCACGCCGCACCAACCACGCACTGATTATCCGGCTGCCGCCCGCATTGTCCGGGCGGCAGATCGACATCCGGGGGCAAACCGGCGGTCAATCCTTATAGAGCGCACTGGCCACATAGCGGCGCCGCAGGTCGCCCAGCAACGCTGCAAGGATCGCACTGACCGGCAGTGCGAGCAGCACGCCAAAAAAGCCAAAAAGCTCGCCGAACGCAAGCAGAGCGAAGATCACCGCGAGCGGGTGCAGACCGATGCGGTCACCCACGAGCTTGGGAACAAGAAAACAGCTTTCGAGAACCTGCCCAGTTCCGTACACGGCGGCGACTACGCCGATGCCGTACCAGCCGCCGAACTGCAGAAGCGCGGCAAGAAGGGCAAGGGTGAGTCCCACGGCGAAACCCACGTAGGGGATGAACACCGCGAAGCCGGTGAACAGTCCGATGGGCAGCGCGATGTCGAGGCCGGCCAGAGTCAACGCTATCGAGTAGAACACGGCGAGCACGCCCATCACCAGCAACTGGCCGCGCAGGTATTGCGACAGCATGTGGTCCATCTCGGCCACGAGTGTCCGGACCTTGCCGACCCAGCGCCGCGGCACAAAGCTTTCTAGCCGCGCGAATATCTGGTGCCTATCGTAAAGCTGATAGAAAAGGACAAGCGGCACCAGTATGACGTTGCTGACAACCGGAAGCACGACGTTGCCGCCTGTACGCACGTACCGCCAGGCGGCGAGTATGACGGTCTGGCCGTCGCCGATCGTGTCGCCCGTCAGCAGATGGCGGACTCCGGGCAGGTCGAGTGAGTAGCTGATACCCAGCAGTGCCAGTCTGGGTTGCAGCCACGCGTTGAGGTTCGCGATGACGACAGGGATGTTCTTCGCGAGCTCCGGCCCTTCCTTGTGCATCACGGCAAACACAAGTAGCGGCAGCAGGGTCAGGAGCAGCGCGAACAGGAGCATCACCAGCAAGACGGCAACTGCACGTGGCACACGCTGGCGCACCAGCCACTCGACGCCCGGCTGCAGCATGTACGCGATGAGCGCGCCGAGCAGGAATGGCGTGAGAACCGGGCGCAAGATCCATAGAAGGATACCGAGGCCAGCCGCGATGGCGCACCAGACGAGGGTCTGGCGCTGATAGGAAGTCAGGATCATGGTCGGGAGTGGTATTCAGGTGACCCGCACGTGACAGGCAAAAAAGCGGCGGGGTATCGAGGAGGTCATCCGTAGTCGTCATTCAGCATCGGCGAAAGCGGGGCGCGCGCGCCCCGCGTTGGCCTTCAATGCGCCTGTGACGTATCGGCGACACGCGTCGGTCTGGGCGCAAGCCAGATCGCCAGCGCGCCGACGACGAAGCAGCATGCGATGTTAAAGAAAAGCTGGTTGGTGGCGAGCATCACCGCCTGCGACTCGACCATGCTGCTGATCTGCGCCTGCGCCTGATCCGCACTCCAGCCGGAAGCGGTCAGCGAGGACATGAAGTGGCCGGCCTGATCGACCAGGCCCGACAGCTCCGCGCGGTTGAACTTGGTCTTGTCCTCCCACAACGTGTTGACGACCGACGTGGCAATCGCCCCGCTGAAGGTCCGGCAGAAGCTCATCAGTCCCGCCGCCGACGCCGTTTCGGGCTCGTCGACACTGCTCAGGCCGATGCTCGTCGTCGGCACGAAGAAGAACGGCAGGCCGATGCCTTGCAGCAGCAGCGGCAGTGCCACCTGCCAGAAGTCCATGTCCGAATTCGCATGGGTGCGGAACAGCGTCACCGAGCCGAGCAACATCACGCCGGCAAACACCAGCCAGCGACCATCGAACTTCGTCGACAGCCTGGCTGCAAACGGCGCGGCGACCACCGCGAAGATGCCCGTCGTCGCCTGGGCATACCCGGCCCACGTGGCCGTGTACCCCATATTGTTCTGCAGCCACAGGGGCGTGAGCACCGTCGCGCCGAAGTACGCGCCGAACGCCAGCGACATGGTGACCACACTCGCGGCAAAGCCGCGATGACGGAACACGCGCAGATCGACGATGGGATTTCGCTCGGTCAGCTCCCAGATGAGGAAGGCGAGGAAGCCAATCACCGCAACGATCGCGAGGACGCGAATTTCCATCGAGCTGAACCAGTCCTTGTCCTTGCCATCATCGACCATGATCTGCAGCGCAGAGACCCAGATGATCAGCAGCACGAGCCCGACCGTGTCGATCCGCATCCGGATCTTCTCCGATTCGAAGCGCTTGAGCATCATCCATCCGGCGTATCCGCAGATCAGCGACACAGGCACGTTGATGAAGAAGATGTAGGACCAGTGGTAGTCGTCGCAGATGATACCGCCCAGCACGGGGCCCATCACCGGCGCAATCAGTGTCGTCATGCTCCACAGGCCAAGCGCCGCGGCGGCCTTCTCCTTCGGAAAGATGCGCAGCAGCAGGGTTTGCGAGAGCGGCATGAGCGGGCCGCCCGCGAGCCCCTGAAACACACGGTACAGGATCA
>NZ_VZQO01000046.1:0-66493 GCF_014397665.1 Paraburkholderia sp. UCT2 | reverse complement strand
CCTGAACAATGAAGTCGAAAGCGTAATCAGATGTGGAAGTTGCTGTCCCTGCCGTTCAAAGAGATGGAAGGCAGCCAGCGCGAGAAGGTGATAGTGAAGCGCATCTACGGGGGGGGGCGGGAAGAAGGCTGTTGCCTGGTAGCTTTGGTCATACGCGGACCGGGTTATGGTTAAGGATGGCCCGGTCTCACACCTATGAGCGTGGGTGAGCGGGCACATGACAGGGCTGGAAAACCGGTGCAACACCAAACCGGCAGGCCCGAGTCTGCATGTGCTCTTCAGCGGGGCTGCAACGCGCTGTCGCGTGGGTACTCGAGCCGATTGCGTCGTCGGCGTAGGGCGGCACGATGCGCCAATCGCCGTCGGTTAGCTCGCGCGATCGGCTGAATGTCCCAGCACCGGTTCACGGTCGTCACTGCGCTCAGCAGCCGAGAGATCCCTCAGAAAACTCGAACTCCACCAGTGCACATCGAACTGGCGGATTCGCCCCATCAATGCTGCGTGACGACTGATCCGTTCTTCGATTGACATCGTCAGCGCACGCTCAATGACGTGCGCTGTCCCGTGCGTATCGTACGGATTCACAAGAAGAGCTTCTTTCAATTGTTCCGCTGCGCCGGCAAATCGGGAGAGAACCAGCACGCCGGGATCGCCTGGGTCCTGCGCGGCGATAAACTCCTTGGCGACCAGGTTCATCCCATCGCGCAGTGGCGTGACAAGCGCGACGCGGCTTGCGCGATATAGTCCCGGTAGCCGCTTACGGGCGACGTTGCGATGAATATAACGAACCGGCATCCAGTCAAGTTCGCCGAAGTCACCGTTTATCGCGCCGCAGAGGCTGTCCATCTCGCGGCGCAGATCGTCATAGGCACCCACGTCTTCCCGGCTCGGGGACGCGATCTGGATGAGTGTTGCACTGTTGCGGTTCTCGGGGTAGTTCGCGAGAAGCTCACGAAACGCGTGCACGCGCTGCGGTAGACCCTTTGAGTAATCCAGCCTGTCGACGCCGAGAAGCAGGCGGCGTCGGGAGTACTCCTGTCGCATACGATCGAACATTTCGACACCCTCCCGGTCCTGCGCGAGAGCGGCGAACTCATCGACGTCGATTCCTATCGGATACGCCCCGACCCGCAACGTGCGATTGAAGGCCCGAAGCTGTTTGCCGGGCAGCGTGTCAGCGCTGGCTTCGGACTCAACGTAGCGCGTAAAATGCGTTACGTCCGCTTCGCTCTGGAAGCCGGCCAGATCGTAGGCGAATAGTGAACGCATGAGCCATTCGTGCTCTGGAATGGCCGCCATGATGAGAGGCGGTGGCATCGGGACATGCAGAAAGAATCCGATCCGGTTGCCGCACCCCATCGCTCTGAGTTCGGCAGCAAGGGGGATCAGGTGATAGTCATGGACCCAGATGATGTCGTCGGGCCTGAGCAACGGTAGCAGCTTTCGCGCGAACAGCTGGTTGACCCGCCGGTACCCTGCTGCGAATCGTACATCAAAATTCGCAAGGTCCAGCCGGTAGTGGAATACCGGCCATAAGACATCGTTCGCGTATCCCAGATAGTAGCTATCGTAATCCTGCTGGTTCAGGTCAAGCGTCGCCAGTTGTATGTTCCCGACTGTTTGCAGTTTGACGCTGGTCTCGCTGTCAGATTCGGGTGCCGCGTCGCGAATCTTGCCGCTCCAGCCAAACCACATCCCACCTGTCTGCTGCAGACTCTCTTTTACCGCTACAGCGAGACCTCCCGCTGCGGCCTTCCGGAGGTCAGCAGTGCGATTCGAAACAACAACAAGACGGCTCACTCAATCCCCCGGTTGGATACCGCAGCGCAAGGCAAGGGCGTGAGCGTGTTATCAGCAGGTCCGATTTGCCCAGCGCTACCGCTTGTCGCGAGGACAAAACCGCCTTTACCAAGCGTCCGTTCTTTACTACAGTGTGTAAGCAATCGTAACACAGTAGTGTTAGCGCCATTCAAAGCCGCGAAGTTCACTACGAATGGGCTGGAAAAAGGCTCAAGGCCAGGGCCGATGAGTGGGTGGGACAGGAATTGAGCAAGAAAAACACTTTCCATTCCTATCGAGGCGCCACGGCGAAGTACATCCTGCAGGCGTTGCTGCAGCCTGTAGCTGGCTGCGGGATGTTGGTGGCGATCGTCATGATTGCGCTATCCGCTTTCGTGCTGTATCAGAGCCGTCGCGATGTCGCAGAATATACTCGAATCAACCTTCGCAATATCGCCCTGATTGCAGAGCGGGACATCGAGAGAAATTTTGCACTGTATCAATTGTCGTTGCAAACACTCATCGAGCGGCTGCGGCAACCTCGCATCATGACTTTGCCGCTGGCGGTACGGCGGCAGGTTCTTTTCGATCGCATGGCAACCGCGGGATCGCTTGGAACCGTCCTGGTCGTCGATCGCTCGGGTCGCGTTTTGCTCGACTCGGATGATGCGACGCCTGAACAGGTAAGTGTGGCGAGTCAAAAATATTTCATCGTTCAACGAGACGATCCGCACGCGGGCTTTTATATCAGTGATCCCTATTCTTCCCCATTGCGTTTGGGCACGCCCAGCATAGCCCTGAGCAAGCGGATATCCGAGTCAGACGGATCGTTCGGTGGAATCGTCGTCCTGGTCATCAGTCTCGACTACTTTCGCGCCTTGCTGTTTCGCTAATCGGGAAGGATGGCGTCACGATCAAGCGTCAACCTCTCGGTAATGGAATCCTTGGGAAGGACATCAGCCAGTCCCATACATTTCGGCGATTCATCTCGGCAGAGCGTCGTTCGCCAAGTCACGTAGCCCGCGCGAGTGATCGCTGGATATTTCGGTCTTCATGGGGAGTTACTCCCTTCGCGTTCAGTTTTGCGCCCGCCGACGAAGCCAGCATGACAGCCACTCCGGCGATCTCATCGACGTCGCCGAAGGGCTTTGACGGGTTGAGCTGTTCGTACCAGGCGACCATCGCGGGATCTTCCCATTGTGAACGCGCCATCTCTGTCTTGAAGGTGCCGGGTGCGATGCCGTTCGCACAAACCCCCTTGATTAGCGGGCAACAGGCGGTCGGGTATGGACTAGCGGAATCGCGTAGTTGCCTCCGGACAGTTGATGGACGAGGCCCTTAAACTCGCTGACAAGCTGCTCGCCCAGCCACACAAAACGCCCTTCGGGAGACCAGGAAGATCATGAATACGGTTCTGCGCCAGAGTGCATCGCACGTGCTCGACACGACGCTAGCAGCGCAGCTTTCCGCCACGCTAAGCGATGAGCATCATCAGCTTGCAGGAGCATTTCTCGCTGACCAGAAGCGCGCCTGGCGCGCCCCGGACTGCGGAGTACGCCATGCGCCCTCAGCTTTTCAGCATCCGTATTACCCAGCTTCTCGACATACGGCACCTGTCCGATTTAAGTTTGTTACTGACGCCTACAATGGCGGCGTCCGCCAGAGCCGCCGGCAGATTAAATTTCTGTTGACGGATGTTTTGAGGCTAGCCGATAGTCACTGCCGAAAAGACCCGTTAATTCCAGGCTCATGCGTGAAAGACACAACCCAATCTCTCTCATCGCGCGCTGACCATGTTTATTTCAGCGTGCGCGACGATATCTTCGACATGCGCCTGCTGCCCGGCGATCGTATGACCGAAGGCAGTATCGCGGATCGCTTCGGCGTTTCCCGCACACCGGCGCGCGAGGCGCTGCAGCGCCTCCAAAGCGACGGGTTGATGCGCGGCTATGTGCGCGGCGGCTGGGAAGTCGTGCCGATCGATTTCAAGCGCTTCGAAGATCTATACGAAATGCGCCAGCTGATCGAGACGTTTTCGGTCAGCCGGTTCTTTGGGGGCGACGGCGCCTTATCCGCGACCGCCTTGCAGATGCTCGACCGGCTCGAGCGCATCTGGAACGTTCCTCACGCACAGCGCGTTCGCGATGGCCGCGAGATGGTGGCACTCGACGAAGCCTTTCACGAGGCGTTGGTCGTTGCCGCCGGCAACGCCGAGTTGAGCGCGGCCATGCAGCGCGTGACCGACCGCATCCGCGTGGTGCGGCGGCTCGATCTCGTCTATGGTGACTGCATCGATGACACTTACGACGAACACATTGCAATTCTCGCGGCCATCCGCAATCTTGCGGCGGACAGTGCCGTCGAGTTGCTGGGACGGCACATAGAAGGGAGCCGGGCGGAGGTGCGCACGCTGACGACCGAGCGCCTGCAACGCGCCCGCACCGCATTGGAGCCTCACAGCGCTCCCTATGCACCACCAAGGTTGCGCGGCACCATCTAGCAACATACGTTGGAGCGGCTCGAGCTTTTAAGCTCCTTCTGCAGTCGGCCTCTGCGGGAATTCTGGCTGATGGCACGGTTTTCGCATAGACATGGGTATGTATACAAGCAAACTCCTATTGCTCCCATGGCATCCAAATTCCTGAATCCGGGCCGCGGAACCCGCGGCATGGCGGTTGCGCCCCACGCGCTCGCCGCGCAGAGCGCTCTCGCGATCCTGCGTGAAGGCGGCAACGCCGTCGAAGCGATGATTTCCGCCGCCGCGACCATCGCGGTCGTCTATCCGCACATGAACAGCATAGGCGGGGACGGCTTCTGGCTGATCTCCCGTCCCGGCGCCGAGCCGGTCGGCATCGAAGCATGTGGCGCGGCGGCGCTTGGCGCCACAATCGACGAATACCGCGCGCGCGGACTGTCGGCGATTCCCGTGCGCGGCCCGCTCGCAGCCAATACCGTGGCCGGCACGGTGTCGGGCTGGCAGCGCGCGCAGCGCTGGTCGGCCGAAACGCTCGGGGGCAGGCTGCCGGTCAAACGCCTGCTGGAAGACGCGATCCATTACGCGAAGCACGGCATGCCGGTCACGCGCAGCCAGGCGCAGTGTGTAGAGAGCCGCCTTGCCGAATTGCGCCCGCTCGCGGGTTTCACCGAAACCTTTCTACCCGGCGGTTCCGCGCCCGTTACCGGCGAGCGCTTCGTCGCACCGCGTCTTGCCGCTACGCTCGAACGTCTGGCCGACGCGGGCTTCGACGACTTCTATCGGGGCGACCTCGCACGCAGCATTGCCGGCGATCTGCAGTCGGCGGGCTCCCTGCTGAGCCTTGCGGATCTCGAACGGCACGAGGCGCGCCTGCGAACGCCGCTCGCGCTCAAGCACTCGCTGGGCACGATCTATAACATGCCCCCGCCGACCCAGGGGCTGGTGTCGCTGCTGATTCTGGGCATCCTCGATCGGGTGCTGACGAAGGACATGGACCCGCTTGGTCCCGAGTTCGTGCATGCGTGCGTCGAAGCGACCAAGCTGGCGTTCGCCGTGCGCGATGCCGAGATTACCGACCCGGATTACATGCGCGTCGATCCGCGTGAGTTGCTGCAGCCGGCCGCGCTTGACGCGATGGCCGCGCAAGTCTCGATCACCCAGGCCGCGCCGTGGGGCGCCGGTCGCGGGCCGGGCGATACGGTGTGGCTTGGCGTGACAGACAGCAACGGCGTCGCGGTGAGCTTCATCCAGAGCATCTATCACGAGTTCGGCAGCGGCATCGTGCTGGCGGGGTCGGGCATCAACTGGCAGAACCGCGGCTGCAGTTTTTCGCTCGACGAGCGCGCACGCAATCCGCTGCTGCCGCTGCGCCGGCCTTTTCATACGCTGAACCCGGCGCTCGCACGTTTTGCCGACGGCCGTACGATGGTCTACGGCAACATGGGCGGCGACGGCCAGCCGCAATCGCAGAGCGCGGTTTTCTCACGCATCGCGAAATTCGGCTGGAATCCGCAAGCCGCGATCGATGCGCCGCGTTGGCTGCTGGGCCGGACCTGGGGCCAGTCGACCGACACGCTCAAGCTCGAAGCGCGCTTCGCGCCCGGCACAGTGGCCCGGCTCGAAGCGCTCGGCCACCAGGTCGAGACGATGCAGGCCTACGACGAGGCAATGGGACACGCTGGCGCAATCGTTCGGTATCCAGATGGATTGATTGAAGCGGGCTACGATCCGCGCAGTGACGGGGCAGCCGCGGGCTGGTAGACGCACACGCGCGCTTTTTTTCAATCAGATTGCAGGTCCGGCCTTTGAGGCCCGGAGGACGCTGCACGTCTGCCGGGCGCCGGCAGGCATTTGCTCAGTAAATGGAGTTTCGATGACCACACCCACACGCTCGCAATCCATATCGTCGGCGGACCTCCGCAGCGCTTCGACCACCGTGACAGACAACCGTTGGCTTCAGCTGGGGCTGGGTCTCGTCTGCATGATGGCGATCTCGAGTCCGCAATATGTATGGACGCTGATGACCAAACCGCTCGCCGCGAAACTCGGCGTAGCGCTACCTGAACTGCAAGTCACGTTTTCGCTGCTGATCATATTGCAGACGTTTTTCTCGGCGTTTCAGGGCAAGCTGATCGACCGCTTCGGACCGCGCATGCCGATCTCGATCGGCACGGCGATGGCGGGCCTGAGCTGGATTCTGGCCTCGCAGGTGCATAGCGCGCCGATGCTCTATCTGACCTACGGTGTGATCGGCGGGCTGGGCACGGGCATTGTGTATGTCGGCGTGGTGGGGCTGATGGTGCGCTGGTTCCCGACCAAGCGCGGCTTCGCGGCGGGCGCGGTGGCTGCCGGCTATGGCATGGGCGCGATCGTCACGACGTTCCCGATCGCCACGTCGCTGCAGACACGCGGCATCGAAGCCACGCTGTGGATGTTCGGCATTGCGTTCGCAGTGGTCGGTCTGCTGGCTTCGCAGGGTTTGCGCGTGCCGCCTTCGCACGACGATGCCGCCGGTTCCGCGGGTTCCGCGGGTTCCATTTCCGCGCCGACGGTCGCGAGTTTTCGGCCGTCGCAGACACTGAAGACGCCGCTCTTCTGGCTGATGTTCGCGATGATGACCATGATGTCCACGTCGGGCCTGATGGTCACCTCGCAGATGGCCACCTTCGCCGCCGACTTCGGCGTGACCAGGGTGCTCGTGTTCGGCATGGCCGCGCTACCGCTGGCGTTGACAATCGACCGCTTCACGAACGGACTCACGCGGCCGCTGTTCGGCTGGGTGTCGGACAAGGTGGGGCGCGAGAACACGATGTTCTTCGCGTTCGCGCTCGAAGGCGTAGCAATGGCGCTGTGGCTGCTCACGCGCGATAACGCCGTGCTATTCGTACTGCTGTCGGGCGTGGTGTTCTTCGGCTGGGGCGAAATCTTCTCATTGTTCCCGGCGACGCTGACGGACACCTTCGGCACGCGTCACGCCACCGAGAACTACGGCTGGCTCTACATCTCGCAAGGGATCGGCTCGATCTTCGGCGGCCCCCTCGCGGCATTGCTGCATCAGCACGCGGGCAGTTGGGAGCCGGTGTTCTCCACCGCGATCACGCTCGATATCGCCACCGCACTGCTGGCCATTGCCGTGCTTAAGCCGATGCGCCGCCGCTTTCTCGCCGCACAGCGGGGCGTTTGACTCCGCTTGCCGTCTGCCGCAATGCACACCGAACCGTCGTCGAGGAACAAACATGCCCGTTCAGCTTGCCTTACGCAACATCCGCAAATCGTTTTCGAACAAACTCGGCTCGGTCGACGTCCTCGGCGGTCTGACCTTCGATATTCACGAACGCGATTTCGTCAGCATCATCGGGCCTTCGGGCTGCGGGAAAACGACCGTGTTCAACGTGATCGCGGGCCTGCTCGAGGCGGATAGCGGCGATATCGTCTATCGCGGGCAAAGCGTCGACGGCTTACGCGGCAAGGTCGGCTACATGATGCAGCGCGACCTGCTGCTGCCGTGGCGTACCGTGCTGCAAAACGTGCTGATCGGACCGGAACTGTCGAATATGCCGGCCGCTCAGGCGCACGACATGGCGATGGAATACCTCAACACGTATGGCCTCTCGGGCTTCGAACATGCCTATCCCCGCATGCTGTCGGGCGGCATGCGTCAGCGCGTCGCGCTCATCCGCACGCTGATCAACGATCCCGACATCATCTTGCTGGACGAGCCGTTCTCGGCGCTCGACTACCAGACGCGCCTGTACCTGGAAGGCGTGTTGATGGAAGCTGTCGAAACGTTCCATAAGACAGTGGTGCTCGTCACACACGACATCGACGAAGCGGTCGCGTTGTCCAAACGCGTGGTCGTGCTCGGCGGCCGGCCTTCGCAGGTGAAGAAGATCTATGACATCGACATCGCCGCGCGCTCGCCGATCGGTGCGCGCAGCGACCCCAACTTCGCGGGTTACTTTCATGCATTGTGCGGTGAGCTCGATATTCAGACGGAGGTAAAGGCAGCATGACGCAGTCCATTTCCATCGATAAATCGGCACCGGCACGGCGTGCACCGAAGGCTCGCGTGCGGTACGCACTTGACAGCGGCTGGGGCCGCTCGCTGCTGCAACTGGCGGCCGTGATTGCGTTCTTCGCCATCTGGGAAGGGGCGGCGCGCCTGGGCTGGGTATCGAATTTCCTCGTCGGCTCGCCGTCGAAAATCCTCGCGGCGCTCGTGCGCGACATGCAATCGCATCAGCTTTTTATCGACACCGGCTATACGCTTTTCGAAGCCATTCTCGGTTTCGTGTTCGGCACGGCGGTCGGATCGGTGTGCGGGCTCGCGCTGTGGTATTCGCCGTTCGTCGCGCGGCTGATCGAGCCGTTCATCGTCGCGATCAACAGTGTGCCGAAGATCGCTTTCGCACCGATCGTGATCTTGTGGTTCGGCACCGGGTTGATCTCGAAGGTCGCGCTGGCCATTTCGCTGACCGCGATCGTCGCGCTGATCGCCGCGTATGAAGCGGCCAAAGACGCCGATCCCGATTTGCAGGCGCTGCTTGTCACGCTCGGCGCGAACAAAAACGATGTCTTCATGAAAGTGGTGGTGCCGTTCACTCTACCCTATGTGATCTCCACCTTTCGCATCAACGTCGGCTTCGGTCTGGTTGGCGCGGTGGTGGGCGAATTCATCTCGTCAGAGAAGGGCCTCGGGCACATGATCTTCACAGCGTCGAGCCTGTATGACCTCAACACCGTGTGGGCGGGCCTGTTCGTACTGATGGCGATCGGCTTCGTTCTGTACTTTTTGATCGACCTGCTCGAGCGCAAGCTGCTGCCGTGGCGGCAGGCGTCGAATACCACCACGCTCAAGGTTTAACCCATTTCCGGCAGTCCAACCACTTCATCTCAGGACAGACGATGGCACTAACCGCAAGAAAGGCGCTGAGCGCGCTGAGCATCGCTTTAACAGTGAGCGTTGCAGCTGTTTCGACGCCGGCGCTTGCCGCAGGCAAGAAAGTGACTATTTCGCAGGCGTTCCAGTCGATGCTGTATTTGCCGCTCTATGTAGCGATCGACGGAGGCTTCTTCGAGAAGCAGGGACTCGACGTTAGCAAGCAGACGGCGGGTAGCCCGAGCGCGGCGCTCTCCGCCGTGCTGTCGGGCAGCGCCGATTTCTCGCTGCACGGGCCGGAGTGGACGGCCGTGGCCGCCGAGAAGGGCGCGGATGTCGACGTGATCGCCAACGTCGTGAACGGTGCGGCGGTGTGGATCGCGGTTGCGCCGGACGTGAAGTTCAGCGGCATCAAGGATGTGAAGGATCAGGTTGTCGTGTCGGGACAGATGCCGACTACGAGCACGTCGCTGTTCTTCAAGCTGTTGAAGGAGAACGGCATGTCCCAGAGTGACGTCAAGCTGGTTCAGGTGCCGCTCGGCTCGGAGATCGGACCGCTGGTCGCCGGTCAGTCGAAGATCGCGGTGATGTATGAGCCGGGTCTCGATCAGGCCGTCGCGAAGGGCATGAAAGTCGTGCTCGGCTTTCCGAAACTCTATGGCGAATACGCGTTCTCGTCGATCTCCGCCAAACGCAGCGTCGATCCTGATGCGGCCGCGAGGTTCGTGAAGGGGCTGCAAAACGCGCTGGTTTTCATGCAGGGCCATCCTGCGGAAACCGCGGCGATCGCTCGCAAGGAATTCCCGACGCTCGATCCCGTGGTGGTCGATGCAGCCGTCAAGCGCATGCTGGACGAAGGCGTGTATCCGAAGAACGTCGGCATCACGCCGAAAGCGCTGACCGTCGCGATGGACACGCAGATCGCGCTCGGCAACCTGAAGCAGCAACCCAGCTACGATAGGTTCATCGTTCAGAGTTACATCCAGCCGGCGCTTGCCGCGAAATGACACCGTTTGCCGACGCTTCCATGACCATGTTCCCTGCTTCTTCCACCGTCGCCCCGATTCCCACTATCGCCCGGATTCGCGCCGAGGTCGCCTCGGGCAATGCAGACGTCGCGCAGTACGTCGTGCGCGCCTACGATGCCGCGTGCGAATCGCAGGCGTCATTGCATGCGTTCTGCTATTTGCCGGAGATCGCGCCGGTCAATGCCGTCGATGCGACGGCGCCGTTGGCGGGCGTGCCTGTCGCGGTGAAGGACGTTCTGGATACCGCCGACATGCCGACCGAATTCAACTCACCCGCCTACAAGGGCCGACGCCCTGAGCACGATGCGTGGGTGGTGGCGCGTCTGCGTGCGGCGGGCGCGTCGATTATCGGCAAGACCGTGACCACCGAATTCGCCTGGCGTCAGCCGGGCGCGACCGTCAACCCGTGGAATGGCGGGTTCACACCGGGTGGTTCGTCGAGTGGCTCCGCGGCGGCGGTGGCGGCGGGCATCGTGCCGCTCGCGCTCGGCACGCAGACCCAGGGCTCGGTGATCCGGCCTGCGGCGTACTGCGGCATCGTCGGGTTCAAGCCGACTTATGGCGCGATCGCGCGCACGGGCGTGTTGCCGCTGGCGTGGTCGCTCGATCACGTCGGCATGTTCGCGACGCGCGTCGCCGATGTAGCTTACACACTGGCGCTCGTCACTGGGGCCGATGCAGCCGATCCGCACGTCTCGCACGTTCCGCACACTGCCGCGACGACGCGCGGCACTGGGACGCGGCGCATCGGCGTGCTGTCGAAACAGGTCGGCGGCGAAGTCGAGCCGGCGCAGCAGGCCGCGCTGGACAGGCTCGCGGCCCAGCTCGCGCGAGACGGTGCCGAGATAGTCTCAGTCGATCTGCCTGTCGAGATCTTCGAAACGCCCGCGCATGCGTTGAAACTGATGTCCGTGGAAGCGGCCATCACGCACGGCGAACTTGTAGACCGCACGCCCGAGCTCGTGAGCCAGGCAATGCGCGGTCTCGTCGACGAGGGACGCAAGCTGCCCGTCACCGCCTACGCCAGGATCAAGGCGGCGCAGATGCCGATGGCGCATCGCTTTCACGACTGGCTGACGCGCACGATGGCGCTCGATGCGCTGCTGGTCGCGCCGGCCACGGGCGAGCCGCCGCGCGGACTCGACTATACGGGCGACGCATCGTTCTGCGCACCGTGGACGTTCCTCGGTGTACCGGCCGTGACCGTTCCGGTGGGATTCGGGCCGGCGGGCTTGCCGCTTGGCGCACAACTGGTGGGCGCCGCTCACGGCGACCGGGATTTGCTGATGTTGGCGGAGTGGGTGGAAGCGCGCACTGGCTGGCAAGCGACGGTGGCTCAGCAGCACGGCTGAGCGCAGAGGCAAGGCCGGGGGCAATCGAAAACCGCATAACGCCGAGGGGCCGGTGAGCTGGCCTTTGCCATCGGCCGGTGTTGATGTTCGTAAATTCCGCTAGCCGTGTTCACGGCAGCTATCCGGCGGCGAAGGCCAATATCCCCGAACTGGCGAACCTCAGGCATGTGTTCGTCAAGGCGCGCGCTCGTGTCAACAACCGCGCAAAGCAGTCATCAGCCGACGCGCGAGCGCCGAATGCGTGGTTTCCGAGCCCCAGAGATATTGATCAGGCATCCGGATCGAAGCAACGCGTTCAGATCGCGTCGACGTCGACCGAGCTTTCGTCGTGCGCGAGCAACTGGCTGTCCGGCAGGCGCAGGGGCACGAGGTTGTCAGCGAGTTCAGGCTGATCCGCATGTTGACCGCCAGCTCCAGTTCGCCATCATGCCTCACACGCGCGCGAATGGACGAACGGGACGAACGGCCCAGCTGAGCCGCTTACGAGTCAATTGCCCGATCTTCGCGTGCAACACCTTCACATCGACCGGGGGCTCGGCCGATGTCTGGCCCGTCTCGAACACTTCGGCAACACGCTCTTGCAGTTGCTTCTTCCAGTCCGTGATCCGGTTCGGATGCACATCAAACTGCTGGGCCAGCTCGGCCAGCGTCTTGTCGCCCTTGAGCGCCGCGAGTGCCACCTTTGCCTTGAACGCCGGTGAGTGTGTCCGTCGGTTGCGTTTCGTCATCTTCTGGTTCCTTGTTGCCGGCCATTGTGACCGACTCACGTCCCGGCTTTTCCACTTACCGACCTCTCCGAATTCTCGGCGCCACTTCTAGTGCCAAAGTGACATCTTTTGACACACCTTTCCAACAGATTTGAGGTCGCGATCTCTGTACATTCTCTTCTCGGCGCGCGATCCGCTTCGTGCGCCCTCTATGTAAAGGAGGATGCTCATGAAAACTCGAACGTTTGCCATGCTGGTGGGTGGGGCTTTGCTCACATCCATGACTGCTTCCGCATTCGCCGGCGTGGTCGTCGGTATCGCCGTGCCGGCTCCCGTCGCTGTCGTTCCGGCGACACCTGTCTATGCGCCGCCGACCGTGGTCGTGCAAAACGGTTACGCAGCCGCCGCCGTGCCGGCGGCAGTCGCACCGGTTGTGACGGTTGCGCCAGCGCCCCCACCTCCCATGGCGGTCGTCGTCATGCCGCGTCGTCCTGTGATGCATGTAGTTACGGTGCCGAGTCGCGTCTGGATGCCTGGTCACTGGGTAGGTGGGGTTTGGGTGGCCGGTCACTGGTTGTGAAATCTCTGCGCCGAACCCGTCTCGTGCGATACATCACCCCGGTCCATCAAAGCAGCAATGCCATGTTGCACATCGCTTCGGCGCCAACGCTGCTCGCCGCGGTCTGCTGGTTGCCGACTTTGTGCTGCTGGGCGTCCTCGGTGCACTTACGGTTGGAGGGTGCATGAGGCTGAATGGACGTGCACCCAAACGATTGTCCCCCGCAGCGAAAATTCACCATCGTTTAACAGCTTGGCATCGAAATGCACAGTGCCGTATGCGGCGCTAATGAACCTGGCGGAGCTCGCGCGACGCTATGGCAATTCGTCCGCCATCCTTTTGGACGCGCTGTACGGCATGACCGCGCAAGTGGATGAGTGCCTTTCCCGGGCAAGGATGCAGGGGACCCACTGCGATCCCGGGACCGGTCAATCGAATGCAAAAGGCATCTGACTGTTTTATGTATACCTGCGTAGCAGGTCATCGAGAGAGCGAGATGAAAGGAAGCGGTATGTCGGTATGGCGGGGTTCCCTTTTCGCGCGCAACGTATTGCTGTTGATTGTACTGATGCTGACAAGTCAGATCCTGGTCTTTGCCGTCTATCTGAACTTTATCCAGAAGCCAAGAGTTGACGATGGCGCAGCGCTCGTGGCATCGCAGATCCGGATCCTGGACCGGCTGTTGTCAGTCCTACCGGACGACGAGCGAAACCGGCAACTGCTCGAAATGAACGGAGCGCCCCAAGGTGAACTGCCGCCGCCACAGGCTCGCGACGGGTTGCCTCCCGACTACATGGCGCACCGCTTTTTCGGTCGACTGGCATCGGAACTTGCCCCGGACGAACAGCTTCGCTGGGAGCGCGACGGGCACCGGATCTGGGTGCGTCTACATGTGCAGGACGTGCGGTACTGGGTGGCGCTGCGTGGAACGTCGGCCATGAGCAGTACGCTGCCTTGGGCGCTGATCGGCCTGTTGTTAAGTGCGGCTACCCTTCCTGCTCTTGGGGCCTATCTGATCCACCGGCCGGTCGAACAGGCGCTGCGCCGGCTGGCGCGCGCTGCCGGCACCATCGAGCGTGGCGTTTGGCCCGAAGCGGTTCCCGTGAGCGGGCCGCGCGAGCTGGCAACAGTAGCGGAGGCGTTCAACCGGATGGCGTCGACGCTCGAAGATCTCGAAGCGACGCGCGCCGAAATGCTTGCGGGCATATCGCATGATATCCGCACGCCGCTGACCAAGCTGCGCATGGCCATCTTCGCGCCGGAGTCGTTCGAGGCCCCGGCCGCCAGCGCGGAACGTTTTGTCGAGGAGATCGACACGATCGTCCAGCAGTTTATCGATTTCGCCCGTGGGTGGGATAGCGAACCGGCGACGCACGGCGATCTGAACGCGCTGATCGAACAGCTCGCCGCCGACTATGCAGGTCTCGGTCGCACGTTCGAACTGTCGCTCGCGGAATTGCCACCTGTTGCGTTCCGACCGGTCGGCATGCAGCGCCTGTTGATGAACCTGATGCAGAACGCGGTCGTGTACGGTCAGGTCGGGCTCGCAGTCCGGACTGCCGTGGACGCGCGAAGTGTCACGATTGCGGTTGAGGATCGGGGGCCGGGCCTGCCTCAAGAGCTTCTGTCGTTGATCAAGCAACCATTCCGGCGCGGCTCAGAGGCGGATCGAAAGGGCGGGAGCGGCCTCGGCCTCGCGATAGCGGAGCACGTCGCACAGCAGCATGGCGGCACGCTCGATCTCTTCCAGAATGCGCCGTCCGGACTCAAGGCCGTGGTGCAAATTCCCATTCCTTAACGGGCACTTGTCGGCGCGATGACTGCGCCGTCGTCGCGGTGTGTCGCACGGCCTTCGACTTAATGTGACGCTCGAGCCCCGCCCAAAGGGTCTGGCAGGGCAGCGTGAGCATTTGATGAGATGGCCATTTTTCAGGTTGTATGATGAAAAACCTTACAAGATACTTTGCGCTACTTAGTATATTCGTGGCCGGCGTCGTGGCCGTTGGGTGGTTCCACCAGGCTCACGGTCACCGTCAGACGGCTGTCGCACCAGATCCGATACCCGTGAGCGCGGTTGCGGCTTCGGTTACCGATGTTCCTGTCTACATCGATTCGCTCGGCACCGTGACACCGACACGCACCGTCACGGTCATCACGCAGGTCAACGGGATACTGCGTTCCGTCGATTTCAACGAGGGGCAGACGGTCAGGAAAGGACAGGTGATTGCACGCATCGATTCGCGGGCGCTCGAAGCGCAGTTGCTGCAGGCACAGGGTACGCTGCGCCATGACCAGGCTGTACTCGCAAACGCGAAACTGGACCTGCAACGTTATCAGCAGCTGATCAAAGCGGGCTCGATTACGCAGCAGACGCTCGATACGCAAGTTGCTGCCGTCCAGGAGGACGAAGGCACCGTGCTGGCGGACACGGGCAACGTGAACAATCTGCAGGTTCAGGTCGGCTATTGCACCATCACGTCTCCCGTGGACGGCGTGGTGGGTCTGCGCCAGGTCGACCCCGGCAACTACGTGAGCAGCACCAGCACGACCGGTATCGCGGTCGTCACGCAACTGCAGCCGGCGACCGTGATTTACTCGGTGCCGGAAGACTACCTGGGGCAGATCCGGCGGGCGATGTCGCAGGGGGAGGTTCAGGTGCTGGCCTATGACCGTGACGGCAAATCGTTGCTCGCAAAGGGCTCGCTGCTTGCGGTCGACAACCTCGTCAATACGAGTGCCGGCACGATCAACGTCAAGGCCGTCTTCCCCGATTCCGGCAACGCGCTGTTCCCGAACGAATTCGTGAATGTGCGTATGCAGGTCGACACGCTGCACCGGATTCCGGTCGTGCCGACTACGGCAATCCAGCATGGCGCGAACGGCGATTTCGTTTTCGTGATCGGCGGCGCGGGCGCAGTGGCATTGCGCAACGTGAAGACCGGACCGGTAAAAGGCGACGACACGGCGATTCTCGATGGTGGTGTGAAGGCAGGAGAGAGGGTCGCGACCGACGGTGCAGACAGGCTTGATACCGGCTCGATCGTGAAAGTCGTGGCGCACTGAGCGGAGCTGACGATGAACGCTTCACGAATCTTTATCGAGCGGCCCATTGCGACCGCGCTGTTGATGATCGCGTTGTTTCTGGCCGGGGTGCTGGGATACATCCTGCTGCCTGTTTCGGCGCTACCGGAAATCGACTATCCGACGATCCAGGTCTACACGCAGTATCCCGGCGCAAGCCCGGATGTGGTCAGTTCGTCGATTACCTCGCCGCTCGAAAGACAGCTCGGCCAGATGTCGGGGTTGAAGGCGATGAACTCGACGAGCTCGAATGGCACGTCGGTGATCACGTTGCAGTTCGATCTGTCGTTTTCGCTCGACGTCGCCGAGCAGGAAGTGCAGGCCGCGATCAATGCGTCCTCGAGCTTTCTGCCGGCTAATCTGCCGTATCCGCCTGTCTACAGCAAGGTCAACCCTGCCGACCCCCCGGTGCTCACGCTGTCGCTGACATCCGACGTGCTGCCGCTGACGAAGATCGAGGACCTGGCCGATACCCGGCTTGCGCAGAAGATCTCGCAGATTTCAGGCGTGGGCCTCGTCACGATCAGCGGCGGTCAGCGGCCGGCCGTGCGGGTGCAGACCGATACCGGCGCGCTCAACGCACTCGGCATGTCGATCGACGACGTGCGCACCGCGCTCGGCAATGCCAACGTTGACCAGGCGAAGGGCAGTCTCGACGGGAAATACCAGTCGTATTCGATCGGCGCGAACGACCAGCTGCAATCGGCGGCGGACTATCGCGACCTGATCATCGCGTACCGGCAAGGCGCACCGGTTCGGCTGGCGCAGATCGCCAGGTCGATCGACAGCGCCGAGAATTTGCAACAGGCGGCGTGGACCAACAGCACGCCGTCTATCGTGCTGAACATCCAGCGGCAGCCGGGCGCCAACGTGATCGATGTGGTCGATAGCGTGCAGAAGCTGTTGCCGCAACTGCGGGCGAGCTTGCCCGCATCGGTGAAGGTCGCCGTGCTGACGGATCGCACGAAGACGATCCGCGCGTCGGTTGCCGACGTCGAAACGGAGTTGGCAATCGCCGTGGCGCTCGTCGTGATGGTGATCTTCGTATTCCTGCGCAATGTGCCCGCTACCGTGATTCCCGCAGTCACCGTGCCGCTGTCGCTCGTTGGCACGCTCGCGGTCGCGTATGGGCTCGGCTTTTCGCTGAATAACCTCACGTTGATGTCGCTGACTGTCGCGACAGGCTTTGTCGTCGACGACGCGATCGTAATGATCGAGAACATTACGCGCTACATCGAGGCCGGGGAAACGCCCCTGAGGGCCGCGATCAAGGGTGCGAAGGAGATCGGCTTTACGATCGTCTCGTTGTCCGTGTCGCTGATTGCGGTCATGATCCCGTTGCTGTTCATGGGCGACGTGGTCGGGCGCCTGTTCCGCGAGTTCGCGCTGACGCTGTCGGTCGCGATCGTCCTTTCGGCGTTTGTATCGCTGACGCTTACGCCGATGATGTGCTCGCGCATGTTAAAAGCGCAGCGACACTCGCATCGGGTCGATTTCTTCGACCGGCTCAACAGCAGGTACATACGCGGTCTCGACTGGGTGTTGTCGCATCGGCGCCTGACGATCGCATCGGTGGTGTTGACGGCCACGCTGACGTTCGTCGTGCTGATGCTGATGCCGAAGGGCTTCTTTCCCGAGCAGGACACAGGTCTGATCGCAGGTGTCGTGCAGGCCGAACCGACCATTTCGTTCCAGCGCATGATCGGCCAACAGCAGCAGGTCGTCGACCGGATCGCACGCGATCCGGCAGTCGCAAGTCTCTCGTCGTTCGTCGGCATCGACCAGACGAGACCGACGATCAATCAGGGCACGCTGTTGATCAATCTGAAGGACAAGGGCGAGCGAGCGCGCATCGACAAGGTGATCCGCCGCCTGACCGATGACACCGCAGACCTCGCGGGCGTGCGCCTGTTTCTGCATCCGGTGCAGGATCTGACGCTCGACGACACCGTGTCGACGACGAGCTACCGGCTGGGCGTACAGTCGACCGATCCGGCGTTGCTGACTCGCTGGACGGGCGCGCTGGTTGGCGCGTTGCGCGGCGATCCGGCGTTCGCCGACGTGCAGAGCGAGGCGATGCAGTCAGGCAATCAGGTGCAACTGACGTTCGACCGCGATACCGCGTCGCGCCTCGGCATCACGCCGCAGGCGATCGACGACGTGCTGTACGACGCGTTTGGTCAGCGCCAGGTGTCGACGATCTACACGCAGTTGAACCAGTATCACGTGGTGCTGGTCGCGAGAAACAACGCCGACGACCTTGCGCATCTGCTTTCAGGACTCTATGTCGATACGTCGTCGGGCAGCCTCGCGCCGCTCGCGTCGATGGCGACGATGAAGGTAATGCCCGCGCCGCTGAGGATCGATCGCAACGGCCAGTTCCCGTATGCGGACGTGTCGTTCAACCTCGCTCCCGGATACAGCCTCGGCACGGCGATCGCCCGTCTTGAGCGGGTCAAGGAGCAGATAGGGTTGCCGCAGTCCGTCCAGGTGTCGCTGGAAGGATCGGCCGCGACCTTTCAGTCGTCGCTGGCGAGCGAAGGGTATCTGGTCGCCGCTGCCGTGATCGTGGTCTATCTGATGCTCGGCATCCTGTATGAGAGTTTCATTCATCCGGTCACGATCCTGTCCACGCTCCCCTCGGCGGCGCTTGGCGCGCTGCTGGCGCTGCTGATGACCGGAACCCAGTTCGACATCATGGGGCTGATCGGAATCGTGCTGCTGATCGGCATCGTGATGAAGAACGCGATCATGATGATCGACTTCGCGCTGGACGGGCAGCGCAACCACGGCCTGTCCGCACACGATGCGATCCGGCGTGCGGCTGAACAGCGCTTCCGTCCGATCCTGATGACGACGATGGCGTCGCTGTTCGGCGCACTGCCGCTCGCGTTCGGCTCCGGCATGGGCTCCGAGTTGAGGCATCCACTTGGCATCGCGATTATCGGCGGCCTGTGCGTCAGCCAGTTGCTGACCTTGTTCTCGACGCCGGTGATCTATCTGGCGATGCATCGTCTGGAAAGACGCTTTGCCGCGGACGAGCCGATCGCAGCGGAGTATGTGCAATGAACCTGTCTGGCCCATTCGTCAGGCGGCCCATCGCGACGACGTTGCTGGCGGTCGCCCTTGCGCTGTTCGGTATCCTGGCATTCAGGCTGCTGCCGGTCGCGCCACTGCCCGAAATCGACTTTCCTACGATCCTGGTGCAGGGGCAACTGCCCGGCGCCGATCCGACGACGGTGGCCACCTCGGTCACCACGCCGCTCGAGCGGCAGTTCGGCCATATTGCGGGCCTCACCCAGATGACGTCGGTCAGCTCGCGCGGGCAGACGCAGATCACGTTGCAGTTCGCCCTGAGCCGGAATATCGACGGCGCGGCGCGCGATGTGCAGGCTGCAATCAACGCCGCGCAAACCAACCTGTCGCCCAATATGGACGGCAACCCGACGTATCGCAAGGTCAATCCCGCGGATTCGCCCATCCTGGTGATCAGTCTGACCTCCGACACGGCCACGCCGGCCCAGCTTTACGATACTGCTTCGACGGTGCTGCAACAGAAGCTGATGCAGACAACCGGTGTCGGCAACGTGGTGGTGGGCGGCGCCGCGCTACCGGCTGTGCGGGTTGAACTGAATCCGGACCGGGTAAGCCACTACGGGATCAGTCTCGAACAGATCCGCAGCACGATCGGGAATGCGAATGTCGATTTGCCCAAGGGATCGATGTCGGCGAGCGGGCAGAACTATTCGATCGGCGCGAACGACATGCTGTATTCGCCCGCCGACTACGGACGGCTGATCGTCAGGCAGAACAACGGCAACATCGTGCGTGTGTCGGACCTCGGCTATGTACGTCAGGATGTCGAGAAGCTTGAGAACTACGGCCTGTCGAACGGCAAGCCGGCCGTGTTGCTGGTCCTCTACAAGCAACCGGGCGCCAACGTGATCGACGCCGTCGACAACGTGAAGGCCGAACTGCCGGCGCTCGAAGCGGCGATCCCGTCGACCATCAAGCTGGCGATTTCGGTGGACCGCACGAAGACGATCCGCGGCTCGCTGCTCGACGTCGAGATCACCCTGCTCGTATCGATCGTGCTCGTGACGGCCGTCACGTTCGCGTTCTTCCGCAGCTGGCGCGCGACGCTCATTCCAGCGATCGTCGTACCGCTGTCGCTGCTCGGTACGTTCGGGGTCATGTATTTCCTTGGCTACAGCCTGAACAACCTCTCGCTGATGGCCTTGACCATTTCGACCGGTTTCGTGGTCGACGATGCAATCGTCGTCGTCGAAAACATCATGCGGCATCTGGCGCGCGGCAAGAAGCCCATCGAGGCGGCACTCGCAGGGGCGCAGGAAGTGGGCTTCACGGTGTTTTCGATCAGCGTTTCGCTGATCGCGGTATTCGTCCCGCTGCTGTTCATGGGTGGCCTGATGGGCCGGCTGCTGCGTGAATTCTCGGTGTCGCTTTCCGTTGCGATCGTGATGTCGATGCTGATTTCGCTCACCGTCACGCCGATGCTGGCGAGCATTTTCCTGCGCGGAGGACCGCAAGCCGGGAACGGCGACGACCATCACGAGAGCGGATTTTCTCGCCTGTACGGCACGTCGTTGCGATGGGTCATCCGGCATCCGCTATTGATGGGTGGCGTGACGGTGCTGGTGTTCGTGCTGAACCTCTGGCTGTTCACCGTGGTTCCGAAAGGCTTCTTCCCGGAGGAAGACACGGGGCTGCTGCTTGGCACGCTGCAGGCATCGCAAAGCATTTCCTGGCACGAGATGCAGCATCAGTTCAAGGTGATCAACAAGGCGGTGCAGGAGAATCCGAACGTCGCGTTCGTGGGTGGCTTCGTGGGGGGAGCGAACGCGCTCAACAACGCGCTGCTGTTCGTCACGCTCAAGCCCCTGGGTGAGCGTCGCGCGTCGGCCGATCAGGTGATCGCTCAGGTGCGCCGACGGCTTGCCGATACGCCGGGGGCACAGCTCTATCTGCAGTCGTTGCAGGACCTCGCGGCCGGTGGCCGACAGAGCGCCGCGCAGTACCAGTACACCCTTACCGCGGACGATCAGGCGACACTCGATCAATGGGTGCCGAAGTTAGTCGCGCAGATGCACAAGATGCCAGCGCTGGCCGACATCAACACCGACCAGCAGGACAAGAGCATGCAGGTCGGTGTCGACGTCGACCGCGACTCCGCCGCGCGAATGGGCGTGAGCTTCAAGGATATCGACGAGGCGCTTTATGACGCGTTCGGCGAACGGCAGGTCTCGGCCATCTACGGGAGCGCGAATCAATATCACGTCGTGATGGAGGTGGCGCCCGAGTACTGGACAAGTCCTTCGGTACTGAAGGACATCCATGTTCCGGCGAGCCCGACGCTCGCCACGAGCGGCGCGTCAACGACCGCCGCCGGGGGGGCAACCGGCGCAAGCGCCGCTACGCCGTCGGCCGCGGCCCAGGCGAACGGTTCAGCGCTGGTGCCGCTCGCCGCGATGGCCCGGTTCTCGACCGACCCCAGCGCCATTTCGATCAATCACCAGGCTACGTTCCCCGCCATTACCGTATCGTTCAACCTGCGCCCCGGTGCATCGATCGGACCCGTGACGCAGCAGATCAGCCAGGCCGTCGCTGCGCTCAGAATGCCGGCGAGTATCTCCGGCGCGTTCGCGGGCACGGCAGCAGCGTTTCGTGAGTCGATGGCGAGCGAGCCGCTGCTGATCCTCGCCGCGCTGTTGTCGGTGTACGTCGTGCTCGGCATGCTGTACGAGAATCTGGTTCATCCTTTGACGATTCTCTCGACGCTGCCTTCCGCGGGCGTCGGCGCTTTGATCGCGCTGCTGCTCACTCACACGGAGCTGTCGATCATCGCGTTGATCGGCGTGCTGATGCTGATCGGCATCGTGAAGAAGAACGCGATCATGATGATCGACTTCGCGATTGCCGAAGGGCGTCAGCATGCGCTGCCGCCGGAGGAGGCGATCGTGCGCGCGGGCCTGATCCGCTTCCGTCCGATCATGATGACGACGGTCGCCGCCATTTTCGGCGCGCTACCGCTCGTGCTGGGGTCAGGCTACGGATCCGAATTCCGCAAGCCACTCGGCATCTCGATCATCGGCGGTCTGGTGTTCAGCCAGGTCATCACGCTCTATACCACCCCCGTCATCTATCTCTGGCTCGATCGGGCGTCGCAGTGGTTGCGGCGCCGAAGGAAACACGCATGAAATCGCCCCTCGGATTCCTGTCGGCCGTGTCGGTCGGCATGCGCTGCTGCGCCTGTGCGCTCGGCGCCACGCTTTGGCTTTCGGGCTGCGCGGTCGGCCCGGACTATCACCAGCCGGCCGTAGCGATTCCAACGCAGTTCAAGGAAGCGGGCACACAGTGGCGACTTGCGGCGCCCAACCCGCAGGCATCGCTCTCAACCCGGTGGTGGGACGCGTACGACGATCCCGAGCTGTCCCGGCTCGTCGACGCAGCGCTGCAGTCGAATCAGTCGATTGCAGGCGCGGCGGCCGCCTATCGGCTCGCGCAGGCCACCGTCGCTGCAGACCGGGCGAGCCTGTTTCCGACGCTCGGTGTCGACGCGTCGGCCTCGCACAGCTCGGCCACGACGTCGCAATACGCGAAGGCCTACGCGAGTTGGGAAGTCGATCTGTGGGGCGCCGTGCGCCGGCAGATCGAGTCCGGCAAGGCGAACGCGCAGAGCGCGGATGCGACGCTTGCCGGCGAGCGCTTGTCGATTGCCGCGACGCTGGCGACCGACTATTTCGACATCCGCCAGCTCGATATCGACATCGACCTGTTGCGGCAGCAGGAGGCGGTCAACGGGCGGATTCTCGCGATCACGCGCACAGCGCTGGCACAGGGGACCGCGTCGCAAGTCGATCTGCTGTATGCGCAGGACACGCAGGAGGCGGTTGTCGCGAACCTGCAAATTTCACAGACCTCGCGCGAGCAGGACGAACACGCAATCGCGGCGCTCACCGGTGTGCCGCCGGCTTCGTTGTCGATTGCACCGCGGCTCGACTATGTGTTTCGCCAGCCCGAGGTGCCATCCGTGCTGCCGTCTGCGTTGCTGGAAAGACGGCCTGACGTGGTCAGCGCGGAACGCACCGCTGCTGCTGCGAACGCGCTCATCGGGGTAGAGAAGGCGGCATTCTTTCCGGACCTCGATCTATCGGCACAGGGTCTCGTGCAACACAACACCTTCGCGACGCTGTTCTCATTGCCGACCCGGATGTGGTCGCTCGGTCCCTCACTTGCCGCCACGCTGTTTGACGGTGGTGCCCGCGTGGCCGCCGTGCACAAGGCGCAGGCGACCTATGACGAAGACGTCGCATCTTACCGCGAAGCCGTGCTCACGGCGTTCCAGAACGTGGAAGACAGCCTGTCGTCGCTGAACCATCTGCGCCAGCAGGAGCACGCGTTTGCCGACATTTACCAGCGCAACCGGCAATTGCTTGAGAGCGTCGCCGCGCAACTGACGGCCGGAACCGCGAGCGAGCAGTCCGATTTGACTCAGCAAGTGACGCTACTGACGGCCAGACAGAACCTGAACGACACGCAGGGGGCACTGGCGAAAAGCGGCGTTGGGCTGGTGAAGAACCTCGGCGGCGGCTGGATGTCGTCGAGGAGTTAGGCTCGATCCCATGATGGCGGGCGCGCCGTTGTGACGTCGTCTGCCGATCTGCGCGGTCCAGAGTCCGGTAGCGCCCACGACCGTTTTTCAAAGTCCGCGTCTCGAACTGCGTGCAAGGCCCTGTTACGTCCACTCGTGCGGTATCGCTTCCCCGCGACGTGGCTTGACATGACATGCAACACATTTCCAACAACATGTAGCGCACAGGTTCTCTACATTGGCGGCTGTGTCATGCGGGGTTCGCCAGTGGGGCGAATCCATCACATGGAGAGTGTGCAGTGAAATTTAAAATCGTTCTCGTGTCTGCTGCCAGTGCGGCAATTTCTATGGCTGTCGGCAAGGCGCCTGCGGGGCCTGCGGGGTCCCTGGCGATTGATATCAGCGTGGGCGTTGCGGTTCGCCGGACAACCATCGATAGATGGGCTTGAACATGCATGACTATCGCTTTGTCGCCGCGGTTCTCAAGCGAGGCCGCGCACGACGGTGGCTGGGCGCGCTCGTCGTCATCGCCACTGAGTGCCTGCATTACTCACCGGCGTTGGCGCAGTCGTCGCCGGGCAATAGCGTGGGCATCAACGTGACCGCATTGCCCCACTATGAAGGCAGCAAGTCCTATCGTGTGCTGCCGTTGCCCCTGCTGTCGCTGTTGAACGGGGCAATCTTCGTGCAGGGGCTCACCGGCGGCGTCGCCTACCCGTTGGGGCCGAGTGTTGCGGTGGGCCCGCTGATCGGCGTTCAACTGGGCCGCAACCAGGACGATGCCGCGGTGCTCAACGGCACCGGAGATATCGCAACGTCCTTCGACTTCGGTGCGTTCGCTCGCTGGCACTATGGTCCAGCGAGCGCGGGTCTGCGCTTCCTTCAGTCCGCGCATGCCGGCTATGGCAATCGTGTCACGCTGAGCGCGTCCTATGCGCTGGTCCAGAAGCCCGTAGACCGGGTGTCGGTGTCCGCCGACGCCGTGTGGTCCAACGGACCTTCGCAGCAGACGCGGTTCGGTATCGACAGCGAGCAGGCTGCGTCCAGCACGGCCGGCCTCTCGCCGTATCACCCCTCAGCTGGCTTTTCGCGAGTCGACCTCAAGGTCGACTGGGATCATCGGCTGAACCAGCAGTGGTCACTGCAAAGCGCCTTAGGCGTCGGTTCCTTGCTCGGCGATGCCGCGAACAGTCCGATCGTTGAACGACGCGCGGCTGTATTTGGATCGGTGGGCGCTGCTTACCACTTCTGAGCGCTCACTTCGCGCTGCATCATCGTGAGAGAACTATCAATGAACCAGAATCTGACATCGACTCGTATCGCGCCACTGCTTGTCAGCCTCGCTATTGGGTTGGGCATGGCGGGGTGTGCGGTTACGCCGCCCAGTGCGCCTACCGTCATGGCGGTCCCAGCGAACGGCAAGACCCTCAACCAGTTCCAGCAGGACGACTATGGCTGCCGCACATACGCGACGCAGGTCGTGAATCCGGCGGCGGCCTCGCATCAGCCGGCAACCTCCGGACTTGCTGCTACCGCCGTCGGCACGGCTGGAGGCGCCGCGGCGGGGGCTCTGATCGGCGCCGGGGCGGGCAACGCCGGTGCCGGCGCCGCAATCGGTGCGGGTGCCGGACTGCTGCTCGGCAGCATGATGGGCTCGGCGCAGCACAATCAGACCGAAGCGTCGTTGCAGCAGCAATACGACAACGCGTACGCGCAATGCATCACGGCAAAGGGAGATACGATCGAAACACCTCGTCCGGCAGCGATCGTCGTGCCTGTACGCCCCGTGCCGCCCCGCGCCGTAATCTATGGCGCCCCCCCACCTTACTACTACGCACCGTACTGATTTCGCTCATATGGTCGTGGCATGGCTTGACCTGGAATTCTGCCGGCTGGAAACTTGGGTCGAGCTTCGTCCCCTGGCTATTCCGTGCACGTCATTCATTTTCTTAAAGGAATCTTTGATGAAACGTTTATTCATTATTCTGGCTGCAACGTTCGCTGTGTCGTCTGCGTTCGCGCAGAGCAGCATGCAGCAGATGTTGGAAGCGCGCTTTACTGCCGCGAATGCAACTCATGACGGCAAGCTCACGAAAGAACAGGCGGAGGCAGGTATGCCGCGCGTCGCAGCCCATTTCGATGAGATCGATACTACGCATCAAGGGTACGTGACGCTTGAGCAGATCGAGCAGTTCGCTGCGCAGCATCGGCAGTAAGCGCTTGCAAGGCAAGCTTCAATACCCTCGGCTGGTTCAACCGTGTATTGAATATGTCCCATCGGGTCGCCTCATCACGTCGAATGATGGGGCTGCTGCGCGCTCCGGTAACCCGACGCTAACAACCCGCCATGCGCAAGCCGATAGCTAGAAGTTCTGCGGGCCTTCGTCCCCAGCGGTAATGCCTGAACGCATCCCTAATGCCAGTCGCTGAGCCTCAATTGAAAGGAGTTGAAATAATGCCTGATGCGCGTGTTCTTTGTCGCTTTGCGCTTGCTGCCGGTTTTTGCATGAGTGCCGCGGTGCTTAGCGGCTGTGTAGTCGTTCCGGTGGGTCGTCCAATAATGGCTCGGCCACTGGTTGTAGTCCCTCGACCGCCACTGATCGTCGCTCCCGCGTACTATTGACCTGAGTCTATTCGTGTCCGCCCCGTGGGCGGGCGGGATGCATAGCGGCCGCTTTGCATCCTGTCCGAAGCTCGCCGCAGGGACGATGCGCAACTGCGTCCAGTTCACGGATAGCGACCAGGATATAACGGCCGCTCAAAAATCGTGTATATCTGAGTGAGTCAGTGAGCCGGCCCTCGACTTATCTTCGATTACCCTTGCCATGGCGTTCGCGGTGGTCACCACTTGGCCGCTGCTACCGTATAGTAGTTTGGCGACTGGTCGCGCTCGAAGCAATAAGCGCATATTCCGCGAAAGGCGCAACAGCAGCATGAGGGCGACCAGAGACCTCAGTTATGCGAATGGTGAGTCGATGTGCCGGCAGCATGCTCTTCGAGGTCCGGCACGAAGACGTATCCGCACCCGCGAACGGTCTGGATGAATCGTGGTGTCGACGGGTCAGTTTCCACGATGCGGCGCAGACGATAGACCTGAACGTCGATGCCGCGATCGGCGGACTCGGATTCCGCGCCATGAAGTGACTTGAGCAGACGCCGGCGGGTGAGTGTGCACATGGGAGAATTAACGAAAATCTGCAGCAGCGCAAACTCACTGGCAGATAAGGTAAGAGACGTCTCTCCGCTATTCAGAGTGCGCGACTGAAAGTCCAGCGTGAACGCGCCGAATGTGTAAGGTTGCCGTCGTTGGGGAATGCCCGCATCGGGTACGGCGCGCTGGCGCCGCAGCACTGACTGAATCCGTGCTACCAGCTCACGCGGGTTAAACGGTTTGCGGAGATAGTCATCGGCACCCAATTCAAGGCCAGCGATGCGGTCCTCTTCGTTGGCGCGGGCGGTGAGCATCAAGACTGGAATGTCGTCGCCTGATGCGCGCAACCTACGTAGTGCCGTCAAGCCGTCGACTCCCGGCATCATAAGATCGAGCACTATCAGGTCCGGGCGTTCGTGTTTGAGCCGGTGTTCGAGCGAACGCGCATCATGTAGCACTGACACGTCGAAACCCCACCTTACCAGGTAGCGGCGAGTCGCATCACACAATTCGGCGTCGTCGTCGATTAGAAGAATCTGAGCTGACATAGGAAGAGAATAACGATCACAAACGAGTGATGACCGGGGCCGCGACTAACCGCAATGCGAGCGCACCGCAGAAGCTGCAGCACACGATCGATCGAAGAAATGTAGGCGAATTTCATAACGCCAGGTGTTAGCAAATCATGTCAAGAAATGTCATCGACGGGGCCTGTTTTTCTGTCCGCAAATGCACGGGTGCACTCGCTTTCTCGCTGACCACGAGCGACAGATGTAATATGAGCAGTCAGGATGGCATGCCCGGTACATACGGGTGGCGCCGGCCGGTCGTGGGCTTTCGCCAGTCAGTGTTGTGGCCAGCACAATCGATGACATCTTTTGACATACCTTTCCAACACATCCAGTGCGGAGATCCTTGTATATTCCGTTCGTCGAACCATACGGAACTTCCTGTGGCATGCAGATGCATGCGAAGGTGTTAGCGGATTGCAAGTCCGTTTTCTTGCCAAAGGAGGCATTGGATGCCGCTACGGAACTGCATGCCGCACTGGCACTGTCTGAGGTGCAACGTATCGCCGCAGACATCAAGCGGATTGGTAAGCAGTGCAGGCGCAACTGCAGGCCGGCAGGCCGCCCGGCGCAGCCCGCTTCGACGAGATTGTCGCCGCCCACCGAGGCACGTGACGGCTGTAGCAAAGCTAAGCGGTTCGCCGCGTAGCATCGGAAACAGGAACTAAAAGACAGGCTTTATTAGAGGTGTCTGCTTAATCATATGTCAGATGATCTGCCAACCGGTCGCATCATCGTGCTTGACGATGATGTTGAAATCCGCAATATGCTGCAACGCTTTCTGACGGCACAAGGTTTCTCGGTGCGCGCGGTGAAGACAGGCATTGAGTTGGACGTATTGATCGAGCGCTACCCGTTCGACCTGTTGATTCTCGATATCATGATGCCAGGCGAAGACGGCCTGTCCATCTGCCGTCGGTTGCGTGCTCGGAGAGAGACGATCCCCATCCTCATGCTGACAGCGCGTGGCGATCCCGCGGACAAGGTCGTAGGTTTGGAGATTGGCGCCGACGACTATCTCGCGAAACCGTTTCTGCCGAGCGAGCTGATAGCGCGGGTTCGGGCGATGTTACGTCGGCAGCAGTTTCAGGTGCGCCTGCAAAACGTGCGGGGCGAGGTGCTGCTCGCAGGCGAGTCGCAATGCTTGCGGTTCGGCGCCTTCAGGCTGGACGTTCGGCGTAGAGAATTGATGTCGGACGAAGCGGGCATCGTCGAACTCGGCGCAGCTGAAATGCGTCTCCTGTGTGCGCTTGCGGAGACGCCAAACCGTCCCGTAAGCCGCGCAAATCTGATAGAGCGCGCGCGCGGGTCGCAATATGAGGCGAGCGCCCGCAGCGTTGACGTGCAAGTTCTTCGCTTACGACAGGTGATTGAGACAGAGGCAACCTCGCCGCGACATATCCGCACAGTGTGGGGCCTCGGCTACATGCTCGTTGCAACCTCAAACTAAAGCGTCACCTGTTGGACGCTCGAAAGTGACATTCAGGCCGCTTCCTCTGCTTTCCGTGTACACCGCGCGCAACGCCGTGGCTACAGCGTTCATCGGGCCTCTTGCGCTGCAACTCCCGCAACTCGTGTGGCTCCCGTAGTTTCCGTCATCGCTTGCGCGACCGTTCAGCTATTTCAGGCCCTGTCCAGCGCCTTGATCGCAAGCGCAGCGCCAGCCGCGCGCGTCTCGACGTGCAGCTTACGGAACAGATGTTCGAGGTGCTTGTTCACCGTGCGCGGCGCCATGCCGAGAATGTCGCCGATATCGCGATTCGTCTTGCCGCGAGAGACCCAGAGCAGCACTTCGGCCTCGCGCGCCGTCAAATTGAAGCGCGCCGCGAGTGCGCTGCTGTGCACAGTGTCATCGGTCTCCTTGAGGGTGAGGATCCACTCTCCAGGATCGGGAGCGGAGGTTGCGCTCGCAGAACGCCGCACGTGTCCTGCGGTGAATTCGAGGACGGCGCCGGTCGGACTCCCGCGCCCGAGCCAGTCCGCAAACCAGTCGCGCAACAGCGGCGGCAACATGGGGTGCGCAACCGCTTGCACGAGGTCATCGGCGTGGCTGGCCCGGTAGGCAGAAATTTGCCGTGCCGCTTGCGGACTCTGCCAGCGGATCGCGCCATCGGCGCCGACGATCAGCGCCGCCCGCGCATCGAGCGACAGTGCCGCGTGCGCATAGAGTTGCGCACGTGAGCGCTGCACGTGTGCGCCAATGCGCGCGCAAACCTCCTCGGGACGCACGGGTTTCGTCACATAGTCGATGCCGCCGACGCGAAACGCGCGCACCACATGCTCGCTTTCCGTTAATGCCGTCATGAAGATCACGGGCAGATGTTCGTGGCGAACGTCCTGCTTCAGGTGGCTGCAGGTCTCGAAGCCGTCCATGCCAGGCATCATCGCGTCGAGCAACACGACGTCGGGCGTCACGCGTGCGAGGCGCTTGAGCGCATCTTCGCCCGAGAGCGCGACCAGCACCGCGTAACCATGTGCCTGAAGCGTATCGGAGAGAAATGCGAGGTTGTCCGGCGTGTCGTCGACAATCAACACGACGGGACGCTCGCGCAGCCACTCGGGCGACGCATCGGTGGAGTTCATCGCGCGCGCGTCAGACGTCCGCGGCGCGAGACAGTCGGTCGAGTTCATGCTCAAGCTCCCTTAGCTGAAAGCGTTCCGCCAAAGCGCGCAACACGTCGATCTGCTCCTGTAGCGCGGGCCATGTCGCGCGCGCCGAGTCGAGTTGTTCGATCACGCCTTGCAGGTAGCCGACTTCGAGGTGTGCGCGCAGCCGCTCGAGCATCGCTTTCGGCCACGCGACATCCAGTGACGCGTGCCTGACGGGCGGCGTGGCTTGCGTGGACGTGGACGGCTCGGATGCGATCCAGTCGAGCACGAGTAACTGCGCGAGCTTGTCGAGCAACAAATTGATCTGGAGCGGCTTCACGAGATATCCGGCGCATCCGGTCGCGCTCGCGCGTTCCCGATCGTCGGCAAATGCATTGGCCGAAAGCAGCACGATCGGGGCGTTCGACAACTGGTTTTCGCGGATCAGCCGGCTGGCTTCGTAGCCGTCCATCAGCGGCATTGAGATGTCCATGATGATCACGTCGACGCTGTGTGTCGCCAGCCAGCGCAACGCGTCGGGGCCGCTCTCCGCCTCGGCGACGTCGAAGCCGAGCGGCGTCAGCAGTTGCACGACGATGCCGCGCTGATCCGCGAGATCGTCGACGACGAGAATCGCGCGCTTCGGCCCGGTATAGCCGCGGATCGCCGCGAGTTCAGTGCGCGCGTCGGCTGCGCTGTTCACTGCTGGCGCGAACAGTCGCACGATGAAGCGGGTGCCGCGCCCGACCTCGCTGTCCACTTCCAGACTGCCACCGAGTGCCTGCGTGAGAAGCCGGCAGATCGTGAGCCCCAGTCCCGCGCCGTGATCGTGCGCATGCGCCGCTTCGCCTCGCTCGAACGGCAGGAACAGGCGCTCCATCTCGGCCGGAGGAATTCCGGGGCCGGTGTCGACTACTTCGAACTTCAACGTGTCGAGCACGTGACTCACACGCAGCGTCACAGTACCCGTGGACGTGAAGCGAATCGCGTTGCCGATCAGGTTGGTCAAAATCTGACCCATGCATTTCTGGTCGGTACGCACGGTGGCGGGCAGGCGGCCTACGGTCTGCACGTCGAAAGCGAGCGTTTTCTCGAGCGCCTGCGGGCGCAGCATTGAGGTGACGTGCGCGACGAAATCCACCAGTGACACGCGTGCGATGTTCAGTTCCAGCTTGCCCGCCTCGATACGCGCGACGTCGAGCAGCCCATCGACGAGCGCAAGCAGATGTTCGCCGCTGCGGTGAATCGTTCGCACGGCACTGTAGCGCGTCGGCGAAAACTCCTCTTTCGCCTGCAAAAGCAACTGTGCGTAGCCGAGAATGCTGTTCAGCGGTGTGCGCAACTCGTGGCTCAAACCGGACACATAGCGGCTTTTCGCCTGATTCGCCGATTCGGCGGCGGCCGTCGCGCGCTTGAGCGCGGCGTCGGTTTTCTGGTGCGCGTCGATTTCCTGCATCAGCAATTCGTTTTGCCGTTGCGATTCTTCCTGCGTGACGCGACGGCTTTCGCGCTCCAGCACGAACCACCACGCCGCTATGCAGCCGACGAGAGAAAGCGCGAAGAATATCTTCAGAAAACTGTGGCCGATCGCGCTGTCGATCGACGATCCGTCGACGGCGAGCGAGGTCACACTCTGTGACCAGATCAGATAGAGCACGCTCGCGAGCACCGCGAGTATCGCGCACATGAGGCTGGCATAGTGCATGAGACGCAGCGCGGCTGGGCCGAGCCGCACGCGGGGAAACACGCGATGTAGCGCGCGATCGGCTTGCGACGCGAAGCGTGCGTGCGGCTTGCAGCGATCGTGGCAGCGCGAATCGAGCGAACAGCACAGCGAGCAGATCGTGCCGCCGTAGGCAGGGCAGAAGGCTGTGTCTTCCGGTTCGAACGCGTTCTCGCAGATCGCGCAGCGAAGCGAAGTGGCGTTGCCCGTGGGTTGGGCGGCGCGCGCGATGTAGTAGCGTCCGCGCGTGACGATCGCGAGCACCGGAGCACAGGCGACTGCCACGCCGAACGCGATGAACGACGACATGGCTTGTGCCAGCAAGCCGAACATGCCGCTCTGCGCGAGCATCGCGGCGGCGGCGGCGATCAGCATCGCGCCTACGCCGACGGGATTCACGTCGTACAGATGTGCGCGTTTGAATTCGATATGACGCGGGCTAAGCCCAAGCGGCTTGTTGATGACGAGATCGGCGAACAGTGCGCCGATCCACGCGATCGCGATGTTTGCGTAGAGCGACAGCACCTTGGCGATCGCATCGAATACACCCATTTCCACGAGCAGCAGCGCGATCATCACATTGAACACGAGCCACACCACCCGCCCCGGATGGCTATGCGTCAGACGGGCAAAAAAATTCGACCACGCGAGCGAGCCCGCGTACGCATTCGTCACGTTGATCTTCAACTGCGAAACGATCACGAACAGCGTCATCGCGGGCAGCGCCCAGCTCGCGAGCCCAAACGGATCGAGCAGCAAGTGATAGGCGACGAGGTACATCTGGGTGGGCTGCGTGGCCTCCGCCGGACTGACTTCATACTGGATCGCGACGAAGGCGAGGAATGCGCCGCCGAGCATCTTGAGCGCGCCGGGCACGATCCAGCCTGGTCCCGCCGACAGCAGCGCGAGCCACCAGCGCGTGTGGTTCTTTGCAGTCAGCGGCGGCAGGAAGCGCAAGTAATCCACCTGCTCGCCGACCTGCACGATCAATGCAAACACCACGGTCGAGGCCTGCCCGAACGCGATCACGCTGAACGCGCGGCCTTGCGCAGCGAAGCCGGCAAAGGTCGTCCATTCGTGCACCAGACCCGGATGGTGCCACAGCACAGCCGCATAGGGCAGCGCGAACAGTACCAGCCACAGCGGCTGAGTCCAGCTTTGCAGCCGATTGATCAGCGTGATGCCGAACATCACGATCGGAATCACGACGAGCGAGCTCAGTACATAGGCGATCGCCAGCGAGATATGAAAATAGAGTTGCAACGCGAGCGACATGATGGCCGCTTCGAGCGCGAAGAAAATAAACGTGAAGACGGCATAGAGCAGCGACGTGAGCGTCGAGCCGATATAGCCGAAGCCCGCGCCGCGCGTCAGCAGATCCATGTCGACGCCATGGCGCGCGGCGTAAAAGCTGATCGGCAGACTGGTGAGCCAGATGAGCACCGATACGACCGCGATCGCCCAGACCGCGTTCGTAAAGCCATAGTTGACGACGAGACTGCCGCCGATCGCTTCGAGCACCAGAAAAGACACGGCGCCGATTGCCGTGTTGGCGACGCGCAGTTCCGACCAGCGTCGAAACGAACGCGGCGTGAAGCGCAACGCGTAATCCTCGAGCGTTTCGTCGCCGACCCACGCATTGTAGTCGCGCCGCACCTTGACGATGCGTTGGGTACTGGGCGTGCCCACTGACGGGTGACTCTGGGGCATGGAGATGATCTGGATTGGTGCGGAAACGATCGGATCGGTGTCTGATGCAAATTACATTCCAGTGCGACTGCGGGGAATACGTCAATCGACGTATTCCGGTTGCCAATTTGGCTTTCTACATTGCGTCCAACCTCGAACCAGCTCTCGCAAGAAGCGCAGGGCGACCGATAAGGAGAATGTGATGTCCGCAGACGATCGAATCGATGATGATGCTCGCACACCGTCGCCGTTGCGCCGGAAACTGATCGGCGGCCTCGCCGCCGCGCCGTTGATGGCGCTGGGGCTGCCTCGTACTTCATTTGCTCAAACGCCGCCCACCGCGAAGGTGAACACCACCGGACTCGCGGTGACCGATACCACGGTGACAGTCGGCCAGTTGCATTCGGCGACCGGCACGATGGCGATTTCCGAAACCGGTTCGATCCAGGCCGAACGCCTCGCGATCGAGCAGATCAACGCAATGGGCGGCGTGCTCGGGCGCAAGATCCAGATCATTCAGGAAGACGGCGCCTCCGACTGGCCGACTTTCGCGGAGAAGTCGAAGAAGCTGCTCGAGAACGATCACGTCGCGGCCGTGTTCGGCTGCTGGACCTCGGCCTCGCGCAAGGCAGTGCTGCCGGTGTTCGAGAAGGACAACGGGCTGCTCTATTACCCGACCTTCTACGAAGGCCTCGAACAGTCGAAGAACGTGTTCTACACGGGCCAGGAAGCGACCCAGCAGATTCTCTGGGCGCTCGACTGGGCGTCGAACACGAAGAAGGCCAAGACGTTTTTCCTGATTGGTTCCGACTATATCTGGCCGCGTACGTCGAACAAGATCGCGCGCCGTCATATCGAGCAGCATCTGCACGCGAAGGTCGTCGGCGAGGAGTATTACCCGCTCGGCACGACCGAGTTTGCGTCGCTGATGAACAAGATCAAGCTCGCGCGGCCGGACTGCATTTTCGCGAGCGTGGTGGGCGGCTCGAACGTTGCGTTCTACAAGCAGCTCAAGGCGGCCGGTATCACTCCGCAGAAGCAGTTCCTGCTGACGCTGTCGGTCACCGAGGACGAAGTGCTCGGCATCGGCGGCGACAACTTCGCGGGCTTCTATTCGTCGATGAAATACTTCGAGGCACTCGATAACGAGAACAACAAGAAGTTCGTCGCTGCGTTCAAGGCGCGCTACGGCCAGAAGTCCGTGATCGGCGACGTGACCCAGGCCGCGTATCTCGGCCCATGGATCTGGAAGGCCGCCTGCGAGCGCGCGGGCAGCTTCGACGTGGACAAGGTGGTGGCGTCGTCGGCGGGCATCGACGTGGCCAATGCGCCGCAGGGCTATGCGAAGGTCGATGCGAATCACCACCTGTGGAGCCGCTCGCTGATCGGCCAGGGCCAGGCAGACGGCCAATTCAAGGTCGTCGCGCAGTCCGACCAGCCGATCCAGCCGAATCCGTTCCCGAAGGGCTACATGTAATCCGTCAACCGCAGCTGCGCGGCGACGCAATGCGCCGCCGCGCGAGGAGCGCTCGATGTCCGCCACCGACATTTTCAACATCACGCTGATGCAGGGCTTCGCCGGTCTGAGCCTGTTCAGCGTTCTGCTCCTGATGGGGCTTGGGCTCGCCGTGATCTTCGGCCAGATGGGCGTGATCAACATGGCGCACGGTGAATTCATGACGATCGGCGCTTATACCGTCTACATGTTTTCGTGGTTCTCGCAGAACGTCTGGCACGCGTTCACGCCGGTGTACTTTTTCTTCGCGATCGTCGCGGCGTTCGGCCTCGCGTTCGCGGCGGGCTGGCTCGCTGAATGGGCATTGATCCGCCATCTATACCGCCGTCCGCTCGACACGCTGCTCGCTACCTGGGGTCTGAGTCTCGGCATGCAGCAAGTGTTTCGCTCGACGTTCGGGCCGAAGGAAGTGAGTCCTGCGCTGCCCGACTGGCTGATGGGCTCCTGGGAGCCAGCGCCTGGCCTGGATATTCCAGTCAGCGGCATGTTCGTGATGGGACTCGCGCTGGTCATGACAGGTGGACTGCTGCTCGCGCTCTACCGCTCGCGCTGGGGCCTGCGCGTGCGTGCCACGGTTGCCAACCGGCCCATGGCCAACGCTGCCGGCATCAACACGCGGCGCACTGACCGGATGACCTTCGCGATCGGCTGCGGTATTGCGGGGGTGGCGGGCGCGGCGTTCACAGCGATCGGCTCGACCGGACCCACCAGCGGTTCTCTCTATATCGTCGATTCGTTTCTTGTCGTCACCTTTGGCGGCGCGGCGAGCCTGCTCGGCACCGTGGCCTCGGCGTTCGGCATCGCGCAGATGCAGTCGATCAGCGAGTTTTTCCTGTCGGGTTCGATTGCACGTGTTCTTACGCTGCTGACGGTCGTCGTGATCCTGATGCTGCGTCCGCAGGGACTCTTTGCGTCGAAGGTGCGGCGCGTGTGAGTGCGGGGCGCCGTGCACGGCTCATTCACCGATTAATTCGTAGGAGATGGACATGGAACCCATCCAAGCCGTGGCGGGGAGCGTTTCCCCGCGATCCGGTCCCAGCGCGCCGGGAGGCTGGCGCGCGCTCGCGATGCGGCTCGACGCGTCGGGTTACGTGGGCATCGCGATACTCGCGGTGCTGATCGTTGTCGTGTTTCCGCTTGTGCTGGATACGTTTCGCCTGAACCTGATGGGCAAGTACCTCACCTACGCTTTCGTGGCGATTGGCCTCGTGATCGCGTGGGGCTACGGCGGCGTGCTCAGCCTCGGACAAGGCGTGTTCTTCGGCCTCGGCGGTTACGCGATGGCGATGTTCCTCAAGCTTGAGGCGTCCGACCCGGCCGCCACCCACACGCAGACCACGCCCGGCATTCCCGACTTCATGGACTGGAATCAGCTCACCGCGCTGCCTACGTGGTGGAGGCCGTTTCATTCTCTACCGTTCTCGATCCTCGCCGTGCTCGTGGTGCCTACGGCTCTCGCGTTCGTCGTCGGTTATGCGATGTTCAAGCGGCGGGTGGGCGGCGTGTACTTCGCGATCATCACGCAGGCGGTCGCCTTGATTCTTTCGGTGCTGATCATCGGCCAGCAAGGATATACGGGCGGCGTGAACGGGATCACCGATCTGCGCACGCTGCTCGGCTGGGACATCCGCACCGACCATGCGAAGCTGGTTCTTTATTTCGTCAATGCGGTGCTGCTGATCGGCGCGCTGCTCGCCTGTCGCTGGGTCCAGCGCAGCAAGCTCGGCACGCTGCTGCTCGCGATGCGCGACAAGGAGGACCGCGTGCGCTTCTCCGGCTACGACGTCGCGATGTTCAAGGTGTTCGCGTTCTGCCTCGCGGCGCTGCTCGCGGCTGTCGGCGGCGCAATGTTCACGTTGCAGGTGGGTTTCATGTCACCGTCGTTCGTCGGCATCGTGCCGTCGATCGAGATGGTGATCTATGCCGCAGTCGGCGGGCGCATGTCACTGGTGGGCGCGGTGTATGGCGCGATTCTCGTCAACCTCGGCAAAAGCTGGTTCTCGGAGAGCCTGCCTAATCTCTGGCTCTATCTGATGGCGGCGATGTTCATCGGCGTGGTGATGGCCTTTCCGAACGGGCTCGCGGGTCTCTACGAAGAGCATGCCCGGCCGCGTATCCGCCGGTGGCTCGGCGCAGCGAACAAGGAGATCTGACGCATGAGCAACACTGACTTTCTGCTTGCGATCGAAGATCTGAGCGTGTCGTTCGACGGTTTCAAGGCGATCGATTCGTTGAACCTCTATCTCGAGCGCGGCGAATTGCGCGTCGTGATCGGCCCGAACGGTGCGGGCAAAACGACGCTGCTCGATCTGATTTGCGGCAAGACCAGGGAAACCGCCGGCAGCATCAAGTTCCGCAACGAGGAAATCACAAATCTCGCCGAGTTCCGGCGGGTGCGCAAGGGCATCGGCCGCAAGTTCCAGACGCCGTCGATCTACGAAAACCTGAGCGTCGCGCAAAACCTCGAAGTGTCGTTTCCGCGCGGACGCAGCGTGTTCGGCGCGCTCGCCTATCGCGAGGATGCCGAAGTGGCCGACCGGGTGCGTGCGGTAGCCGATGAGATCGGTCTTGCCGCTTCGCTCGATCTCGAAGCCGGGCTGCTGTCGCACGGCCAGAAGCAGTGGCTGGAAATCGGCATGTTACTGATGCAGGACCCCGAACTCCTGATGCTGGACGAACCGATTGCAGGCATGAGCGCGCGCGAACGGGAAGTCACGGCGGAACTGCTCGATCACATTTGCCGCAATCGCTCGATGATCGTGATCGAGCACGACATGGCCTTCGTCGAGCGGATCGCGCACAAGGTCACGGTCATGCATCAAGGCAAGATCCTCGCGGAAGGGCCGATGGCGCAGGTGCAATCCGATCCTCGCGTGATCGATGTCTATCTCGGCCACTGAATTTACACGGAGAACACATCATGCTGGAAGTCGACGATCTCGTGGTCAGCTACGGCCAGAGCGAGGTGCTGCACGGCATCGGATTTTCCGTGGCGAACGGCGAAAGCGTCGCGGTGATGGGCCGCAACGGCATGGGCAAGACGACGCTTTTCAAGGCGCTAATCGGCATGCTGCCCGCCAATCGCGGCACGGTGCGGGTGGGCGGCGCCGACGTGTCCAAAGACGAGAGCTACCGGCGCGTGGCGAAAGGCATCGGCTACGTGCCGCAAGGCCGGCAGATCTTCGCGTCGCTGAGCGTCGAGGAGAACATCCAGACGGGCCTCGAAAAGGCGCGCAGCCAGCTCGTGCCCGACGATCTCTACGCGCTCTTTCCCGTGCTGTTCGACATGCGACGGCGCAAGGGCGGCAACCTCTCGGGCGGCCAGCAACAGCAGCTCGCGATTGCGCGCGCGCTCGCGACCGATCCGAAGGTGTTGCTGCTCGACGAGCCTACCGAGGGCATTCAGCCGTCCGTCATCAAGGACATCGCGAAGGCACTCAATCAGATTCGCACGAGCCGCAACATCGCCATCGTGGTGTCCGAGCAGGTGTTGAGCTTCGCGCTCGACGTCGCCGACCGGCTCTTCGTGATCGAAGGCGGCCGCTTCGTACATCAAAGCACCCGCGATGCAGGCGACACCGACCGCATCCGCGAATACCTCTCGGTATGAGTGCGGCGCACCGAACCGCATTTACTGACCCTCGAATCATGGAGCGAACGCAATGCCCGAAACTCTCATCAAGGTGGATCTGAACCAGCCGGCCTACGAAAACACGCAGGTGCACAACCGCTGGCACCCGGATATTCCGATGGCTTGCTGGGTCAAGCCCGGCGACGACTTCATCCTCGAAACCTACGACTGGACCGGCGGCTTCATCAAGAACGATGACAGCGCCGACGACGTGCGCGACATCGATCTGTCGATCGTCCATTTTCTGTCCGGCCCGGTCGGCGTGCATGGCGCGGAACCCGGCGATCTGCTGGTCGTGGACCTGCTCGACATCGGTGCGAAGTCCGAGAGCCAGTGGGGCTTCAACGGATTTTTCTCGAAGTCCAATGGCGGCGGTTTTCTCACCGACCATTTTCCCGCCGCGCAGAAGTCGATCTGGGATTTTCACGGCGTCTACACGAACTCGCGCCACATTCCGGGCGTGAATTTCGCGGGTCTGATTCACCCCGGCCTGATCGGATGCCTGCCTGATCCGAAACTGCTAGAAACGTGGAACGCACGCGAAACCGGCCTGATCGCGACCGCGCCGGAGCGCGTGCCGCCACTGGCGAATCCGCCGTTCGCCGCGACCGCGCATATGGGGCAACTCACGGGCGACGCGCGTGACAAGGCGGCGGCGCAAGGGGCGCGCACCGTGCCGCCGCGGGAGCACGGCGGTAATTGCGACATCAAGGATCTGTCGCGCGGCTCGAAGGTGTTCTTCCCCGTCTACGTGGATGGCGCAGGACTTTCCGTCGGCGATCTGCACTTCAGCCAGGGCGACGGCGAGATCACGTTTTGCGGCGCGATCGAAATGGCGGGCTGGGTACACATGCGCGTGAATCTGATCAAGGGTGGCATGGCGAAATACGGAATTCGCAATCCGGTATTCCAGCCGAGTCCTATCACGCCGAATTACAACGATTACCTCATTTTCGAAGGCATTTCGGTCGACGAGCAGGGCGCTCAGCATTATCTCGACGTGACGGTCGCGTATCGGCAGGCTTGTCTGAACGCGATCGAGTATCTGAAGAAGTTCGGCTATTCGGGCGCGCAGGCGTATTCGTTGCTCGGTTGTGCGCCGGTGCAGGGGCACATCAGCGGCGTGGTCGATATTCCCAATGCGTGCGCGACCTTGTGGCTGCCGACACAGATTTTCGACTTCGACATTCGCCCAAATGCCGATGGGCCCATCCAGCACATCAAGGGTGGTGTGGATTTGCCATGCTCGCCGGATCTGGCGAACGTCTGAGCCAACGCTACCAGGAGAGCTTGTCATGCCGATCTACGACTTCGAATGCGTGAGTTGCGGTCCCTTTTCCGTCATGCGGCGCATGGCGGACCGCGAAAAGCCTTGCCGCTGTCCCGAGTGCGGAGGGGAGAGTGGCCGAGTGATCAGCGCGCCGTCGCTAGCCTTGATGGCGAATACACGGCGCTCCGCGTACGCAACGAACGAGCGCGCGCAGCACGCGCCGCGCCAGTCCGGTGACGGGGCGCCGTTGCGTCATCGGGCAGGATGCAGTTGCTGCTCGGGTGGCAGCGCGAAGCTCGCGGGATCGGCTTCGGACGGACTCAAACGGCCGGAAGGACGACCATGGATGATCAGCCACTAGTGAGTGTGTGCTGAAGCGGAGCGGGCGGACCGAAGTCCGCCTGCGATCTGAGGGACTTAAGGAGGATATGTCATGCGACATGGCGATATTTCGAGCAGCAACGATTGCGTGGGCGTCGCGGTGGTCAACTACAAGATGCCGCGTCTGCATACGAAGGCGGAGGTGCTCGACAACGCGCGCCGCATCGCCGGCATGGTGATCGGCATGAAACAGGGCTTGCCTGGCATGGATCTCGTCGTGTTTCCCGAGTATTCGACGCACGGCATCATGTACGACCGGCAGGAGATGTTCGATACGGCGTCGACGGTGCCGGGCGAGGAGACGGAAATATTTGCGGCGGCGTGCCGCCAGGCCAACGTCTGGGGGGTGTTCTCGATCACGGGAGAGCGTCACGAAGAACATCCGCGTAAGGTGCCGTACAACACGCTCGTGCTGATCGACAATCGCGGCGAGATCGTGCAGAAGTATCGCAAGATCATGCCTTGGACGCCGATCGAAGGCTGGTATCCGGGCGATCGTACCTACGTGACGGATGGGCCGAAGGGTCTGAAGATCAGCCTGATCATCTGCGATGACGGCAACTATCCCGAGATCTGGCGCGACTGCGCGATGAACGGCGCGGAATTGATCGTGCGCTGCCAGGGCTACATGTATCCGGCCAAGGAGCAGCAGGTGATGGTGGCTAAGGCAATGGCGTGGATGAATAACACTTACGTCGCCGTGGCGAATGCCACGGGCTGGGACGGCGTGTATTCGTACTTCGGTCACTCGGCGATCGTGGGTTTCGACGGGCGCACGCTCGGCGAGTGCGGCGAGGAGGAGATGGGCGTGCAGTACGCGGAGCTCTCGCTGAGCATGATCCGCGACGCGCGGCGCACGATGCAGTCGCAGAACCATCTATACAAACTTCTGCACCGCGGGTACACGGGCACGATCAATTCGGGCGACGGCGCGAACGGCGTGGCGGCCTGTCCGTTTGGGTTCTATCGCGACTGGATCGAAGACCCCGACGGCACGCGCCGCCGCGTCGAAGCACTCACGCGCCCGACGCCAGGGACGCCGGAGTGTCCGATTGAAGGGATTCCGAACGGGGCGTGAGGATTGGTTCGCCGGGCGTTGTCACGTTCGCGCGCTGGTCAGCTACGATGACGTGATGAAGAAGACGAAATCGCTCTACCATGACCATCGATTCCCGGCGTCAGTCATCAGCCACGCGGTTCGGAGGTATTTCCGCTTTCAACTCAGCCGTCGCAACATCGAGGAGCTACTGTTCGAGCGCGGCGTGGTTGTCAGCCGAATCGATCCGGCGGTGGACGGACAAGTTCGGCGCCAGTTTTGCGCATCAGGTCAGGACTGCCCGTCGCAAGCCGGGCAGCACATGGCCCGCGAAAACAGAGATCCCTGAACTGGCGAATGTGAAGCACGTGTTCGTCAAGGCCTGCGCGCGCGAACAACCGCGCTGAAAACAGCCATCAACCCACGCGTGAACGCGAGCGCCGGATGCGAGGGTTTCGCTTGTCCGAACGCACGCAGTCATCTTCTGAGCGCCTCGCTCTATCGCAAACAGCTCGCCGCGCGATTTGAAGCGTGGCGTCTCTTCACCGGCATTGCCCAAGCTCCGTCCACCGTGTTCTGAGACACGCCTATTGGTTGCGTTTTTTTACATCGCAGCTCTGCGCATTTATTTTGTCACCGTTTTCTCATTAACGGGATGGGGCGGAGACGCGCGCGCTGGTTTCGGGCGATCTTCGCACACAGTGGTTTTTTTGCAGCTGCAATTGGTGCGGAAGCGCACATACCGGTTGCCGCGCCTCCATGAATCATGCTCCGCATATCGAGCCGCGTAAATTCTTTCAATTTAAAAATTAAAGAATATAAAAATGAAAGGAAACGCAATGAAGAGATATTTCCACGTAAGAAAAAGGAAAACAAAATGAAGGCGATGCTCCCGGGGCTGGACGTCCTGCGGTTCCTGCTGGCCTGCTATCTGGTCGTCTTCCACACGCTCGTCATTTACCCCGAGGCGAGGGCGATGCCAATGGCCGACTTCTTCAAATTCGGCGGCTGCGCGACGAGTATCTTCTTTATTCTGTCAGGATTCATTCTATCGCACGTTTCGGTGGAAAAGAAAACTGGCGAAGCGATGACGGTTTCGGCATCGAAGTTTTTTATCAACCGTTTTAGCAATATTTATCCCATTCACATCATTACGTTAGCGCTGAGCGTTGCATTAATGGCTGTGAATTCCCATCCCTTCGACACCGAACTGAGCAACCTCGATTCAGCAACACCGATTGTGCACACCATGAGCGGTGCGGAAGTGGCGGTCAATGCGGTTTTACAGATCCTGTTATTGCAGGCCTGGAATCCCTTTTATCTGTCATTCAACATTCCGTCGTGGTCGTTGTCGACGCTGTTTTTTTTCTATTTATTGTTTCCGGCGCTCGCGCCACGCCTGCTGTCGATGCGCTGGAAGTCCACGATGCTGATGGCGATGTGGGGCGCCAGCCTGTTGCCGGCCGTGATCGTCGTTGCAGGCGGCTGGTATCAGGTGTGGCCGATCGGTGTGTTGCATACCAATCCGCTGGTGCGGCTTCCGGAGTTTCTGGCGGGTATTCTCGCTTACGGGATATTCGAGGCGAACGTCGAAAGCATTACCGGCATGATCGCGAGTTGCCGATGGATCATATTCGCTGCTACAGGGGCACTTTTCATCGGCGCTACTTTTCTGTTTACGGCGGGAATGCGTTCGTGGGAAGTACTTCTTCACAACGGCGCACTCTTGCCCGCGCAAGTCGCGGTGATTTTTGTTTGCGCGAGCGCACTGCAAAACGCGTCGCCGCGCGTGGGCGCCTGGACGAGACGGCTCGGCAACGCTTCGTTGTCGATCTTCGCGCTGCAATACCCGCTATTTATCGGCTTTCTCAAAGTGCAGAAGCTGCTTGGCATTCCGTATTCGCTGTTGTCATGCGTGCATCGACCGCATGTTTGCCGGGCGGCGGCAAGCCAGGTGCCCGTGCATTTTTCCGCCTATCCGGTCTATCTGATCCTGGTGCTGGTGGCGTCGGTGCTGTTTCAGGAGCGGGTCGTGGTGCCGCTCAGGACCAGGCTGCGCCGCGTGCTGAAGAGTCGCTGGGACGCAGCGCGGCCCGCGCCGCTGCCTGCGACGTCGGTGCCGAAGACACAGTGAGACGCGCTGCCGGCCAGGTGCAGGCGTTTGCGCATCCCGGTCCCGCACTCGTCGATGTGGTCACATCGAAGCATGAGCTTGCCATGCCTCCGAAGGTGGAACTTGCCCATGCGAAGGGATTCAGCCTTTATATGCTGCGTGCGATATTGAACGGACGCGGCGACGAGATCGTCGAGCTGGCTCGCACCGAGCTCAGATGCAAACGGGCGCTAGCCCGATTGCCGACGGCTCGGGCCCGCGTCCGTGATCCTCGTCAACGTGTTCGACTCAGCGCGCCAGCAACGAAACCGTCGCGATGCCGAGAATCGTCATGATCAGCGAAGTGCTCAGGTGAATCGCCACTTCGCCCGCCGCCCAGCCGAACCGGCCGTCCTGCAGACGCTGCACGACCTCCGCGGAGAACGTCGAGAACGTCGACAGCCCGCCCATCAGACCGGTGATGACGAACAGCCGCCATTCCGGCGTGAGCTGGGGCACTCGCGCGAAGCCCGCGACCGCCACGCCGATGATGTAGCCGGCGATCACGTTGGCGGCGAGCGTGCCGAGCGGCAGGTCGCTAAAGACCGGGTTAAGTCGAATGCCGAGGAACCAGCGAAACAGCGAGCCGAGTGCGCCGCCAATCGCGACAGCGAGAAAAGACCAATACATGGAAGAGGATCGAAACCGGAATGTCGACAGACCGGTTGAAGCGGGCGAGTTGATGCCGCGTCCGCATAACCGGGCGTAGCAGGCATCATCAGCCCCAAGGGCGGTTAATGGAGAATGCCATCTCCAGCCGCGAAGTCTAACATCGGCGCGCGCATCTGGGGACAGGCGCGTGAGTCGCGCCTCTCCCGTTTCCCGCGAGCGCCGCCTTCGTTCACTCCGGCGTTGCCGAAATCTTGTGAATCGACAGATCGGCGCCGTTGTATTCCTCTTCCTGGTCGAGGCGCAGCCCGACCGTCATGCGGATCACGCCGTACACGACCGTGCCGCCGAGCCCCGACACGACGATTCCGCCGAGCGTGCCGATGACCTGCGAGGCGAACGACACGCCGCCCAGCCCGCCGAGCGAATGGATGCCGAAGATCCCGGCCGCGATGCCGCCCCATGCGCCGCACAGCCCGTGCAGCGGCCACACGCCGAGCACGTCGTCGATGCGCCAGCGGTTCTGCACGCAGGTGAACATGTAGACGAACAGCACGCCGGCGATACCGCCCGTGACCAGCGCGCCGAGCGGATGCATGATGTCCGAGCCCGCGCACACCGCGACGAGCCCGGCGAGCGGGCCGTTGTACGTGAAGCCCGGGTCGTTGCGGCCCGCGAACCACGCGCTCAGCGTGCCGCCGACCATCGCCATCAGCGAATTGACCGCGACGAGGCCGCTGATCCTGTCGAGCGTCTGCGAGCTCATCACGTTGAAGCCGAACCAGCCGACCGTCAGCACCCATGCGCCGAGCGCGAGAAACGGAATGTTCGACGGCGGATGCGCGGCGATGCCGCCGTCGCGGTGATAGCGACCGTGGCGCGCGCCGAGCAGCAGCACGGCCGGCAGCGCGACCCAGCCGCCGAACGCGTGCACCACCACCGAGCCCGCGAAGTCATGGAACGGCGCGCCGAAAGCCTGCGTGAGCCAGTCCTGGATGCCGAAGCGGCCATTCCACGCGATGCCTTCGAAGAACGGATAGATGAAACCGACCAGCACGAACGTCGCGAACAGCTGCGGATTGAACTTGGAGCGCTCGGCGATGCCACCCGACACGATCGCGGGGATCGCGGCGGCGAACGTCAGCAGGAAGAAAAAGCGCACGAGCGCATAGCCGTTGTGCTGGGCGAGCGTCGCCGCGCTGTCGAAAAACTGCACGCCGTATGCGATCGTGTAGCCGATGAAGAAGTACGCGATCGTCGAGACCGCGAAGTCCACCAGAATTTTGACCAGCGCATTCACCTGATTCTTCTTGCGCACGGTGCCAAGCTCCAGGAAGGCGAATCCCGCGTGCATCGCCAGCACCATGGCAGCGCCCATCAAAAGAAACTCGGTATCGGCGCCGTATTTCAGACTTTCCATCGATATGTCCCGCTTATGCCAAAAAAGTGCGCTATGTCAGCAAGAAGCGGGCCAAAGCTGTGCTGGTCGCGTCGACACGGTGCAATCGGGCACCGGGATGGGCATCCGATGGATTTTGAGCCATGCGCCGCCCGAGCGCGTCATGCACCTGAACAGAGAGGAATAGCACAAGAAAAGTGCATAAATCGACGCCCTTGCGCAGATTGACCCAGAGGAGGGCGAAATATCCGATGTAAATTACATTTTGATTCGAAATCCTGACGCAGCAAGATGCTGGTCGGGCGCGTCGATGCCCATTTCTGGCGCACTGTGCGCGAACGGCAGAAGCTACCGTCGACGCGTTCGTGCCCCTCTTTCTTTTCCCGCGCAAACGCCGACATAATGTGCCGACTCCGTGCACGATCCGCCGGCCAACCCCTCCCATGGGCACGCATGAGACTGACCACTAAAGGCCTGCTTCTGATCGCGATCCCGGCCGTTTTCGAACTCGCGCTGCTCACCGGTGTCGTGAAGGCCCAGACCGATGCGACGATGGCCGAGCGCTGGGCGATCCATAGCGAGAAGGTGTTGCGCCAGACCACGGAGATTCTCGATCCGGTGCTGGCCGAATCGGTCGCGCTGCGGGGCGCGGTGCTCGCCAACGACGCGCATTTCACCACCCCGATCACGGTATGGATAGACGTCGACCGGCGCATCGACGAGCTCGCCGAACTCGTCGCGGACGATCCGGCGCAGGTCAAGCGCGTGGCCGAGGTGCGCCAGGCGGTGCAGACGTACCGCCAGTGGTCCGACCGGATCCAGGACATGCTGCACGCCGGGCGGCGCGGCGAGATTCTCGCGCGCTTCCACGATCTCGCCCAGGCCGACGTGCTCGATCATTTCCGTGTGGAGGTGACCGCGTTCCAGGCCGAGGAGCGCCGTCTCGATAGCTCGCGCTCGAATGCCGTCGCCGCCGTGCGCGAACGGGAACAGACGCTGATCGTCGCGGCCGCGTTGGGCTCGCTGGTGTTCGTCGCGCTCGCCGTCTGGATGTTCACGCGCGGTGTGCGCGGCCGGCTCGCGCTGCTGTCCGACAACGCGGGCCGGCTCGCCGGCAACGAGCCGCTCGCGCCGCTCGGCGCGGGTAGCGATGAAATCGCGCGGCTCGATCTGACCTTGCACGAGACGAGCCGCCGACTGCTCGAAGCCGAGCGCATCGAAGCTCGCTTTCACGCGGACCTCGAGCGGCGCGCCGCCGAGCTCGCGCGCAGCAACGAGACGCTGCGCCAGCAGACCCAGGAAAACGAAATGTTCATCTACAGCGTGTCGCACGACCTGCGCGCGCCGCTCGTGAACCTGCAGGGATTTTCCAGGGAGCTGATTCGCGCAAGCGACGAGTTGCGCGACGCGGTGCGCGGTTCGTCGCTCGCGATCAGCACGCGCGAGCGGATCGAGCGCCTCGTCGACGAGGACATCGGCGAGGCGCTGCACTATCTGCAGACCGCGGTGCTGCGCGCGTCGCACATCATCGACGCGCTGCTGCGGCTGTCGCGGGTCGGGCGGGTCGAGTACCGGCGCCAGAATGTCGATGTGCGCGACATCGTGCAACGTGTCGTCGATGCGATGCAGGGCTCGATCCGTGCGCGGCGCGCCCGCGTGACGGTCGGCGAACTGCCCGCGGTATGGGGCGATCCGACCGCGCTCGAACAGATCTTCGCAAACCTGATTGGCAACGCAGTCAACTATCTGGACCCGGCGCGCGAGGGCCGCGTCGAAATTGGCACGACGCCTGCGCCGCCGGGCGTGCATTCGCTGCGGATCTTCTACGTGCGCGACAACGGCCTCGGTATCCCGGCGATCGCGCTGCCGCGCCTGTTCACCGCGTTCCAGCGGCTGCACGGCAATGCCGCGGCCGGCGAGGGCATCGGCCTCGCGCTCGTGCGGCGGATGGTCGAGCGACATGGCGGCCGCGTGTGGGCGGAATCGAAGGAGGGGGTGGGCACGACGTTCTATCTGTCGCTGCCAGAGGCGGGTGCTGCGGGCGCGAAACCGGCCGCGGCTGGCGCGGCTGCGCTCGCCGCGGCGGGTCCGGCTCCGGCGGCGCGCGGTGCGCGTGAGAGTGTGCCGGGCGCTGCGGGACCAGGCTTGGGCGCAGGCGGCGGGTCGTCCGCGCGTTCGATCGACGCGGTGCGAGGAATCAGCACGCGGTAGGGGGCGCTCGATCGTGCGGCGCGGATGGCGCTCGCCCGCGCATCAACCGGCGAAAATCCGCCGCGGCTTCAGCAGTCTTCTGCCGCGCACCGACCAGTAGCAACCGCATGCCAGCAGCACGGCGATGCCGGCGAACGTTTCGGCCGGTGTTGGCCGAATGCCGGCAAGACCCTCGACGGCAAACAGGCCGTGCGTGACACCGAGCAGCGCCGCCCACAGTGCACACGCGGCCTGCATCAGCAAACGGGTCCCTTTCATATGCCGAGCGCGGGTGTCGTGCGACCAGGTGGGCAGCCGGCGCGCGCAGAAAAAAACGATCGCCATCAGCATGATGACGAGGGTGACGATCCAGTCGATCAGTTTCATCGAAACAGCACTCCCCAAAAGGAGCCGCGACTATAGGGAGGTGTTTCGCCTGCAACTGTCGGAAGATTCTGAATTGTGGGGCGATGTTGAACGATGTTGAGGCGAGCGCCGCTGCAAGTCGACGCTCGTCGCTGCACCTGGCCTCGGGGCTCGGTGCGCGATCCGCGTGCCGCCCAGCTGCGAGTACATCGATGTGCTCGCCAGATTGCATCAATCCTCGCAGGGTTCGGGCGCAATGCCAGAACAGCGGCTCAACCCATGCCGAACCGCCGCTTTCCTCGCTCAGGCAGCGAAGTCGGTTGAAGACGACAGCTGTTTCCACGTTTCCGTTTCCTGCGTCACATAAGCGTTTTTCGCAGCGATGGCGGCCAGCGTGTCCGTCCCAAGCGGCAGGCGCAACGGCGGGGACGCCGCGTCGACCAGCGCGATCATCGCGGCCGCCAGCCTGGTCGGGTCGCCAGGCTGGTTGTGATTCAATTGCATGGCCTTGCGGCGAACCGCACCCGAGGTTTCGTCGTAATCGTCGATCACCTCGGGCGCCACGACCAGCGAGGACGCATCGAGAAAGTCGGTACGAAAATACCCCGGCTCGACGACTGTCGCGCGAATGCCCAGCGGTCTCAACTCGGCATGCAACGCTTCTGTGATGCCTTCGACGGCGAACTTCGTCGACGAATACACGCCAAAGCCCGCCGCGGCACGATAGCCGCCAATCGATGAAACATTGATCACGTGGCCCGAGCGGTTCGCGCGCATGGTCGGCAATACAGCGCGCGTGACGTTGAGCAAGCCGAAGACATTCGTGTCGTAGATGCGACGCACCTCGTCGTCGGCGGATTCTTCCACCGCGCCAAGGAGACCGAACCCGGCGTTGTTGACCAACACGTCGATGCGGCCGAATTTTTCAATCGCGGCCTGCACCGCCGCCTTTGCCTGGGCCTCGTTGGTCACGTCCAGCTCCACCGGCAGCAACGCAGCCGACTCGCCAAGACGCTCGCTGATCGCCGCGACCTTGCGTCCAGCGGCCACCACCGCGTTGCCGTCCGCGAGCGCGGCTTCAGCTATCAATGCGCCGATGCCTCGCGATGCGCCGGTGATGAACCATACCCGCTTGAAACCACCCTGTTGAACGTTAGCCATGATGTCTCTCCTACGTGTGTGATGAAGTGATGCCATCGTAAGCTCGGCGATTGACACAAACTAGCCGTACATGATTGGCGACATAATCAACTTTTATTTGCTAATTGGGGCTTCGCAATACTGCCGCGGCAAGAGGCGCGCGCCGAGGACGATCGTTGAGGAAAGGGTCGCCTTTTGAATCGCGCGGACATCAGCTCCATCAGGTTCGGCAGAACCGCGACCAACTCGCCGGGGCGATCCGAAGCGGCCGCGCGGCGCAACGGCGGTATCATGGGCACGTCTTCGCATGTGCGAGCCGCCCGACGCGGCTCCTTCCAGATCATGATTTCATCTCTTTCCTCATCGTTATTGCGCCGCGCGGCGGTCGTGGCCCTCGTATTCGGCGCGCTGGCCGCGTGTCAGAAGAACGACGCGTCGGCCGGCCAGGTCGCGGGCAAGCTGAACGACGCCGCGCAGCTTGCCGGTCAGAAGCTCGATCAGGCCGCGAGCTACGTCGGCCAACAGGTCGACGCGACCAAGGACGCCGCGCAACAGAACCTCGACTCGGCCTCCGCGCCGTCGCTCAAGATCGACCCGGCCGCGCTCGCGTCGAGCGCGCAGGCCAACCTGCAGAACGCGGCGAGCGCGGCCAACGCGCAGCTCGGCAAGGCCGCGTCGATCACGGGCCAGGGCCTCGAAACGGCGGGGCGCAAGCTGCAGGCGTGGTCGGCGCAGAATGCGGGCGCGTCGGCTTCGTCGACTGCATCGACCGATTCCGCCGACGCGCAGAAGCAGATGGATAAATGACTCGCGCCGTTCGATCCGGTTTCGCCGTTTGACATTAGCGTCATATGTAATTACGATGGTTACACATTGTCGTTTCGGGACGGATCTGCCGTGAACACGAGTAGCCGGTTTGCCTTTGCCGTGCATGTGCTCGCGCTGTTGTCGCTACAGGGCGGCGTGCCGTTGTCGTCGGAGATGATCGCGGGCAGCGTGAACACCAATCCCGCGCTCATTCGCCGGCTTCTGAGCATGCTCTCCGACGCCGGCCTCACCACCTCGCAGATGGGCGCCGGTGGCGGCGCGTTGCTTGCGCGGCGGCCGGAACGGATCACGTTGCTCGAGGTCTATCGCGCGGTGGAAGACGCACAGTTGTTCGCGTTGCATCGCGAGGAGCCAAATCCAGCGTGCATGGTGGGGCGCAATATCCAGAGCGTGTTGAGCGGGATCATCGACGAAGCGCAGCAGGCAATGGAAGCGACGCTGGCCGCGCGCACGCTCGCCGACGCGACTGCCGACGTGGTCCGCTCGGAGAAGCAGCGCGAGCGCAAGCGCCGTGCTTGAGCGTGTCTTCGCGCGCAAGACTCGGCGGCGGCGAACGATAGAAGCGCAGTGTCGTAGGGCGCGGGTCGAACTATTCCGGCACGCGTGCCAAACAAAGGAACGGGGTGAGCGCCCCGCTTTTTTTCTCGTTATATGTAACTATAAAAGTTACATATAAGACAACCTGAGGAGTACGCTGATATGAGCAAGCAACTGAAGATCGCCCTGTTTGGCGCGACTGGCATGATCGGTTCGCGCATCGCCGCGGAAGCCGCGCGTCGCGGGCATCAGGTGACGGCGCTGGTGCGCGATCCGGCGGGCGTGCCGGCTGGCGTCGCGAATCTGCATGCGGCGCAGGCCGATCTGCTCGACGCCGCGAGCGTCGGCGCGGCGGTGCGCGGTCACGACGTGGTCGCAAGCGCGTATGCGCCGCCGCAGGGCGATCTCGCCACGCTGACGCAAGCGACACGCGCGCTGGTCGAGGGGGTGCGCGCGGCGGGGCTGAAGCGCGTCGTCGTGGTAGGCGGCGCGGGCTCACTCGAAGTCGCACCGGGCAAACAACTGGTCGATACCGACGGCTTTCCGGACGCGTACAAGGGTATTGCACTCGCGCACCGCGACGCCTTCGAGTACTACCGCGGCGTGACCGATCTCGACTGGACGTTCTTCGCGCCAGCCGCGCTGATCGCGCCGGGCGAGCGCACCGGCAAGTTCCGCACGGGCGCGAACACGCTGATTGCGGACGCGGACGGCAACAGCCGCATTTCGGCCGAAGACTACGCGATCGCGTTCGTCGACGAACTGGAGCAGGGCCGCTTCATCCGCCAGATCGCGACGGTCGCGTACTGACGAGCGGCGGTTCGAATTCGCCGGCCGCGCAAGCGTACTAACATTCGGTTACGCATGTTCGGCCGCGCCGGGCGAAACTGCGGCTACACTGGCGTCTGCCGTTTTCTCACGGATTGCCATGCAGTCATGCCCGTCGCGGCGTGAGTCCGAGGCTGCGCCGTCTGGCGGCGGGCAGCAGCCGGCGATTCTCAGCGCCCCCCATCTCTCCTCCGCTCACACCGCTCGCGATACTGCCAGCGGCGACGCCCGCCCGCGCGCGAGCACAGATGCCGTCGGTTGGTTTGCCGCGCTGCTGTGCGCCGCGCTGATTCTGTGCCTCGGCGCGCTGCCGCGCATGGCGCAGGCCGCGGGCCCCGCGGTCGGCGGCGGCACGCCGGTGATCCCGGCATTGCAGAGCCTGATCAACAGCGCGACGGTGAACGCGACGCCGGCGTCCGCGGCATCGGGGGCGTCGGCGCCCGAGGCGGCGTCGGCGCCGTCGCCCGCGAGCCAGGCGGAGCTGGCGCGTTCGCTCGACAGCGTGATCGCCACGCTCGACAACGACCGCCAGCGCAGCGCGCTCGTTGCCCAGCTTAAAAAGCTGCGCGACGTGTCGCAAAGCGCCGCGCAAACCGTCGGGCCACCCGCGCCCGCGTCCGCGCAACCTAGCCCGGGCCTGCTCGGCGCGATCGCCTCGGGCATCGCGTCGTTCGAATCCGACGTGCATCAGGGCCGCACGCCGGTGCGCTACTGGAGCGGGCGCGTGACCGCGGCCGGCAACGAGCTGTACACGATCGTCTCGGGCCAGGGACACGAGGGTGTCGGCACGATCCTGTTGGCGATGCTGGGGATGCTGGCCGGCTGGGGCGCCTGTGCCGGCGCGCTGATCTATCTGCAGCAACGGCTGCACCGGCGCTTCGGTGTCGAGCTGGTGCTGCGGCCCAATCCCACCACGCGCGAGCTGCTGATCTTCGCGTTGCGCCGCGTCGGTCCGTGGATCATCGCGTTCATCGCGGCGCTGCTGTTCATGCGCGCGATGCCCGATTCGCTCGGCCGCACGCTCGGCATGGTGGTCGCGTATGCGATCGTCGCGGGCGCGGTGTTTTCCGCGATCTGTCTGATCATGTTTTCGTTGTTCGGCTCGGGCCACCGCCGCGTCGCGGTGCGCCTCTTGATCGATCACGCGCGCCGCGTGCTGTTCGTGATCGGCGTGTGCGGCGCGCTCGGCGACGCAGCCGTCAATTACGACGTCGAGCATCAGCTCGGCACCAACCTCGCCGCGCTGATTTCGACCGCGGCCAACATGACGGCCGCCGTGCTGACCGGCTATTTCGCGCTCGCGTTTCGCCGGCCGGTCGCGCATCTGATCCGCAACCGGCCGTACGAACAGCGCAACGACCACAAGGCCGCGACCGATGCGTTCGAGGTGCTCGCCGCGCTGTGGCACGTGCCGGTGCTGGTGCTCGCGGCCGCGTCGGTGGTCGCGACGCTCGGCGGCTCCGGCTCCAGCGAAAACGTGCTGCAGATCTCGATCGTCACCGCGCTGCTGCTGGTGCTGGCGTTCTTCCTGTCGGCGATCGTGCTGCGCATGACGCGGCCGCGCAGCGCCCGCGCGCGGCGCCGCTCGCCGTATCTGACGCGGCTGCTGCGCTTTTGCGGCACGTTGCTGACATTGTTCATCTGGCTGTTTTTCTTCGAATCCGCGGCGCGTCTGTGGGGCGTGTCGCTGGCCGCGGTGATCGAGAGGAACGTGGCGGCGCGCGGCGTCGCGCATGCGATGACGGCGATCGTCGCCACCGTGTTCATCGCGTGGCTGCTGTGGATTCTGGTCGACACCGCGATCACCGAGACGCTCAATCCGGGCAGCCCGCGCAACAAGGCACGCAGCCCGAGCATGCGCGCCCGCACGATGTTGCCGCTGGTGCGCAACGTGTTGCTCGTCACGATCATGACGATCGGTGGGATCGTCACCGCCGCGAACCTCGGCATCAACGTGACGCCGCTGCTCGCGGGCGCGGGCGTGATCGGTCTGGCGATCGGTTTCGGCGCGCAGTCGCTGGTGACCGACCTGATCACCGGGCTCTTCATCATCATCGAGGACACGATCTCGGTCGGCGACTGGATCGACGTCGATGGCGGGCATGCGGGCACGGTCGAGCATCTGTCGATCCGCACCGTGCGGCTGCGCGACGGGCAGGGCGCGATCCACGCGATTCCGTTCTCGCAGATCAAGATCGTGAAGAACCTGTCGCGCGATTTCGCGTACGCGGTGTTCGAGGTGCGCATGTCGTTCTCGACCGATGTCGACGAGATCACGCAGCTGATTCGCGAAGTCGGCGCGGAGCTGATGGCCGACTTCCGCTACCGGCGCGAGATGCTCGGGCCGATCGAGGTGTGGGGCCTCGACCGCTTCGATCCGAACTGGATGGTCGTCAAAGGGCAGATCAAGACGCGGCCGCTGCAGCAATGGAGCGTCGCGCGCGCGTTCAATTTGCGGCTCAAGCGCAAGATGGACGAGGCCGGCATCGAGATTCCGGTCGCGCAGATGCGGGTGTACACGTCGTCGAAAGATAGCGAGGGCGAGCCGCTGCGCGACGATGAGATGACCGGGTTCGTCGCGCCTGTGAATGCCGGTGCCGATGACAGCCGGCATGCGCATGGCGAGGCGCAGCAGCCGGCGCGGGACGGCGAGCGCGGCAAAACCCATCAAAGGGCGCATGAACCCACTCGTGAAAGAGACCGCGAAGCGGCGCACGAGTATCCGCGCGAAGCTGAGTATGAGGTGGGCGTCGTTGGCCCGTCGGCGCGCGCGTCGACACAGGTGCCGCTTGCGCCCGCCCGTGACGTGTCGCACGAACCGCGTCCGGCGCCGCCGACGACCGGACAGACCTCGCCGATTCCGCCGCAGATTCCGACGGCGGGTGATGTGGGTGGGAAGAATTGAGGCGGGAGTGTGTTTGGGGCCGTGCAACCGTCAAACCATCTCCGCCGCGTCGTCCATGCGCACGATGTCGTTCACGTGCGTGCCGATCCGCGCGCCTTCGACGCCATAGATATGCAGCGACACTGCCGGCGCATCACTGCTGTTGCCAAGCCGATGAATCGCAGCACGGCCGCCGCGCACGAACGACACTGCGCCGCGTTTGCGCGTCTGAGCGCGCAGCGCGCTCGCGCATTGATGCGCGTCGTCCCATTCGAAGACCGTTTCGCTGAGCTTGCCCTCGACCACCGCGTAACCGCACCAGGTGTGATGCGCGTGCACGGGGCTCGCCTGGCCGGGCTGCCAGACCAGCGCGGCAATCGCATAGCGGCCCTGCGGGTCGGCGATGAGCAGATGGCGCCGATAGGTCTCGGCGGAACCTTCGCGTTGCATCGGTGCGAGCAGCGCCGGGTCCGCGGCCGCCTCGGCGAGCGCGAGCCGCATGGTGCGCGCGAAGAACGTCGAATGCGACGGTTCCGGAAATTTCGCGCAGGCTTCGAACATCGCGTCGAGTGTGTCGCACAGGCGCTCGAGCGGTGTGCGCCCGATCTCGCCCAGCGTTTGTGTCGGTAACGCGGCCGCTTCAAGTCGGGCCGGGTCCGGCAGCGACTTCAGGTAATCGGGAAGGTGCTCGAAAGCGGTGGCGCGAAGGTCGTCGCTCATGGTTTTATTGCAGCGCGGGCGCTGCTGTTCGGCAATTTTCGGTATCGATATTTATACCGGTTTTCCCGGAGAAAGAGTTTCCATATAATTCCCTCGACCGTCAGAAAAGTAGAATAATTTCCTATGAGGGGTGGTGGTATGAGTATGGATATCATCGATCGGAAGCTGCTCGAATTGCTGCAGGCAGACGCGACGATGCCGATCGCCGAACTCGCGCAGCGCGTGAACCTGTCACAGACGCCTTGCTGGAAGCGGCTGCAGCGCCTGAAGGAGGCGGGCGTGATTCGCGCGCAGGTGGCGCTGTGCGACGCGCGCAAGCTCGGGGTCGGAACCACGGTGTTCGTGGCGGTGCGGACGAATCAGCACACGGAGACATGGGCCGCCGCATTTACGCAGGCGGTGCGCGATATTCCGGAAGTGGTCGAGGTCTACCGGATGAGCGGCGAGACCGACTATCTGCTGCGCGTGGTGGTCTCCGATATCGACGACTACGACCGGATCTACAAACAGTTGATCACGGCCGTGCCGCTGTACGACGTGAGTTCGAGCTTTGCGATGGAGCAGATCAAGTATTCGACGGCGTTGCCGGTGCGGCCGGTTGTGACTGTCACAAATAACGGCTAACGCGCGACATGCGATGGGGCGGTGACGAACGAACGGAACACGGGTTCGCTACGATGGCGACGTGGTCGATGCATTTAAGGCGACGGGAGAGCACAGACCAAAATCACCAGCAGCGACACGAGGCAGACCGGGTGCCGTCAGGAGCGCCGCTTGCTGCCTCGACAGCAAACGCGCCACAGCGCATCCATACTGCTCCCCCGGCTGCAAGCCGCGTGCAAGCCCACGGGGCGTAGAATGCCGCCTTCTCCGACCCATCCGCGACTGCGTCGCGAACCGAGCCCGCTTCATGACCAGACCGCCGCGCAAGAAGAATCCGACCTTTGGCATCTCCGTCTTTATCGTGGTGGCGATCCTGCTGGTGATTGCCACGCTGTTCTATAACGCGATCCGCGAAAAGCACGAGTTCGACAGCCAGTCCACGCAGGTGTCGCCAGTGGCTTCGCAGGCAGCCGCGGCGGCCACCGCGATGAAACCGGCGAGCGGCGCCGCGCAATAACGCCCGCGCGCTTCCTGCTTCACTCCTCCGGCAGCCGGATCATGCTCGCGTCCTTGCGAATCTGCGCGGACGCCGCGAGCATCTGCTTGCATTGATGCGAGAGCAGCTTCGTGTCATGCACGGCATCGGCCGTATAGTCCGGCGATTTCTCCGTTTCGACGACCATCGCATCGAGTTCGCGACTCATCAGTTTGATCTGCTCGCCCTGCTCGGCGGGCAACGCGGTGCCGGCTTCGGCGGCGCTCAGGTTGTCGCGCACGAGGCTCAAAGCGCGCTGCAGCGGCTGTAGCGAGATATCCTCGACCTGGTGCTGCTGTTGCGCGGAAGTGCGCAACAGTGGCGCGGCGGCCGTGATCTGCGACGCGAGCACATGGCTGCGCACCAGCAGACCGTTCAACTCCGGCACGAACTTCTGCGCGGACTTCGGTTCGAGCATCATCCGCTGGAACGCCTGACCGAGATTCGCGAACGCAACGTGAACGTTCTTGCGCGCGAGCCGATAACGGTAATCGCGGTCGAGCGCGGTCGCCGCGGCGGCAGCGGCGACCGATGCACCGCTTGCCGGCCGCGCGGTCGCGTTGCGGATCGTGGTGGTGTCATGACTGACCTCGCCCGCGTTCGCCTCGGCATTGGCGTCGGCGACCGGCTGTGCCACGCCGGCACGCCCAGCGCCGCGCGCACCGACGCCACCCGCCACTTCGGCACCGGCACCGGCACCGGCACCGGCTCCGGCGCCGGCGAGCGCCGGGCCGCCAAAGCCGATCGCCGGATCCGCCATCGCCGCCGCCGGCGCGCGCGCGCCGGCTTCGGTCACGGCCGCGACCACCGCCGCGGCCGGTTTGCCGCTCCACCACCAGCTCGCTTCGAGATACTGCCGCGTCGCGCTGATCATGTTGTTGACGAGCTTGCCCATCAAGCGGTACTCCCAGTACGGGAACAGGTGGCTCGCCGCGATCGCGATCGCGCAGCCGACTACGGTGTCGATCGCGCGCTCGCCGATGATGCGCATGCTGCCCGGCGCGAGCAGATGGAACAGCAGCAGCACATACGATGACGTGAACACGACGCTCGCCGTGTAGTTGAACAGCAGCAGGCTGTAGCTCATCACCATCGACGCGAACATCACGACCATCAGGATGTGCGGCTCCTTCACGAAGATGATCAGCGTGATGCTCGCCGCGCAGCCGATCAGCGTGCCGATGATCCGCTGCCCATTGCGCTGCTTGGTCAGCGAGTAGCCGGGCTTCAGAATGATCACGGTGGTCATCACGATCCAGTACGCGTTCGTGAGCGGCAGCAGGCGGCCGAGCCAGAAGCCCACGGCGACCGCGATCGTCACGCGCAACGCGTGTCGAAAGCTCGGCGAGGCCATCGTCAGATTCGACAGGATCTGCCCGAACGGCACGCGCCGGCTCGACACGAAACGGCTCAGCGCCTGGTCGATGCGCAGTTCGGTTTCGGTCGGGCTCGGCTCGGTGGTAAGGCTTCGGCGCATCTTGTCGATCAGCCGCGTGGCGCTCCAGATGCGGCGGAAATTCGACGACACGGCCGAATACGCCTCCGGGTTCTGCGTCGGCAGCTCCTGCTTGCGCATCAGTTCGATTTCATACTCGATCGCGCGCAATTCCGCCTTCACGTTCACGCGCATGCGCGGCGCCTGGTTCTGCAGCACCGCGAGGCCGATCTCCTCGAGATCTTCGGCCGCCTTGCGGATCAGATCGCGATAGAACACCAGCAGATCGGAGCCGCCGAACGTGCTGCGCACGAGCGTGTAATCGGTTTGCGCGCCGACGAACAGCTCGTGCAGATCGACGCTATTGATGAACAGGTTGTAGAGCATCGCGCGGCGTGGTTCGAGCTTGCCGCGCTTCAACTTGGGCAGATTGCGCAGCACCATGTCGCGCGCGGCGTCCTGGCGATCGACCGCGGAGATCTGCTTGTCGACGAGGTTGCGATAGCACTCGTCGAGATCGTTGTCGAGATCGTAGAAGGCGGCGCGCGCGAGCAGATAGTCCGCGCACGCGAACACGCTTTCGGCGAGCGCCTGCTGCTCGATCCGATGCATCATCCAGCGGCTCACGAAGGTCGACCAGTACGTGTACCAGAGACCGCCGAGCAGGATCCACGACGCGTTGACGAGCGCCTGCAAGGGCGTGAAGTGCTCCTCCAGCGTCATGATCATCATGAACAGCGTCGCGAAGCTGATCTGCGGCCAGCGATTGCCGTACACGACGATCAGCGACAGCACGAACGTGAGCGGCACGACCGTGCACCACAGCGCGAGCGGATTGACGGTGGCGAGGCCGGTGGCGAGCGCGGACAGAAAGCCGATCACCGAGCAGGCCAGCATCTCGTTGTGCTTGTACTTGAGCGGGCCCGGCATGTCGACGACGCAGGCGCCGAGCGCGCCGGTCGCGATCGTGAAGCCGAGGTCACGATTGTGAAACACGATCAGGCACAGGATGGCCGGTAACGACACGCCGACCGCGATGCGCAGGCCGCCATAAAAGTACTGGCTATAAAGGAATTTTCTTATTTCGACCGAATAGCGCATCGACTACCTGAATCCATTCACTGAGAAAGCCGCAGTTGGAAAGACAGCGCGAAACTGCCGTCGAGTCTAACTGATTTTGCGCGCGTTCTGACCTCGTCCATTCGGCCAGGTTATGCCCTGGGGATGGGTTTGTTATGCTGTCGCTTCAATGTCCGCCATGGCTCGCGCGCATCGCTCGCGGGCCATCAGCGTGCCAAACGTGATCTGGAATCCATGCTTCAGCTCTTCTACTCGAACCGCTACGAGACGCTGGTGGGCGCGCTGCTCGGCGACCTCGCGCAAGCGCCGTCCGACCCGTGGACCGCGCGGCCCGTGATCGTGCCGAGCGCGGCCGTGCGCCGGCGGCTCGAGCTCGATATCGCCGCGCGCCAAGGCATCTGCGCGAACGTTAACTTTGGTTATCTCGCGCAATGGCTGTGGGCGCAGATCGGCGGCGTGATCGAGGTGCCGAAGCATTCGCCGTTCGCGCCGGACCGGCTCGTGTGGCGCTGCTACCGGCTGCTCGACGACTCAGACGAAGCGCTGCCGTGGAACGCGTCGCCGCGTCTGCGCACCTATCTCGATGCGGCCGACGCGTCGATGCGCTACGAACTCGCGCGGCGCGTCGCGACCGTGCTCGATCACTATCTGACTTATCGCCCCGAATGGCTGCTGCAATGGCACAAGGGGGGCTCGATCTTCGCGAGCGGCGCGGCTGACGACACCGGTCCGCGTCTGACCGGCGCGAGCGACGCGGCGCGCGAGGACGAGCGCTGGCAGGCGGCGCTGTGGCGCGCGGTGCTCGCCGAGCTCGCGCAAGCCGGCGGTCATGCGCACTCATCTGCGGCCGCGCTGCCGCCCGCGTATCGGTTCCTCGATGAAATCGCGGCGCTCGATCTCGAGGCGATCTCGAACGCGCGATGGCCCGAGGCGGTCAGCGTGTTCGCGCTGCCGACCATGCCGCCGCTGCATATCGCGTTGCTGCGCGCGCTGTCGCGCTGGATCGACGTGCGTCTGTACGTGATGAACCCGTGCCGCGAGTTCTGGTTCGACGTGGTCAGCGAAGGGCGCGTGCAGGCACTCGACGCGGCGGGGCGGCTCGACTATCAGGAAGTCGGTCATCCGCTGCTCGCCGAATGGGGCCGCCAGACTCAGGCGCAGCTGCATATGCTGCACGAGCTGACCGAAAGCGCCGCATCGGCCGAGACCGGCGACTTCACCGAAAACCCGGAGCCGAGCTGGCTCGCCGCCGTGCAGAACGGCATCCTCGCTTTGCGCAATGAGGCCGATGCCGACGAGTTGCCTATCGAGCGCGGTATCGAGGTGCACGTCTGTCATAGCCTGTCCCGGCAGCTCGAAGTGCTGCACGATCGCCTGCTCGGCTGGTTCGACGAATTCGACGATCTGCAGCCGTCCGACGTGCTGGTCGCGGTGTCCGATCTCGCGGCGGCCGGTCCGCTGATCGATGCGGTGTTCGGCACCACGCCCGCCGGCGACACGCGCCGCATTCCGTACCGCATTACCGGCTTGCCGCCGTCGCAGGCCAATCCAGTCGCGCGTCTGTTGCTCGACTGGCTCGCGCTGCCCGAGCGCAGCGTCGGCGCGCCGGATCTGATCGAATGGCTGCGCGTCGATGCGGTCGCGGTGCGCTACGGCATCGATGCGAATTCGCTCGAAGCCGCGCAGGAATGGCTCGCGGCCGCCGGCGCGCGGCGCGGGCTCGCGCCGCTCGAACCGTTGGCTGAACACGTGCCGGTCGCGCGTCATACGTTCGCCGATGCGCTGACGCGCCTGTACCTTGGCTACGCGATGCCGGCAGGCGGCGAGCCGGTCGATGCGTGGCTGCCGGTCGAAGGCGCGGGCGGTTCCGATGCTGAACTGCTCGGCCGTCTGTCGCGTTTCGTCGACGACATCGACAGCTTCGCGGCGAGCTGCGCGATCGAGCGCACGCCGTCCGACTGGTCGCAACTGCTGCTCGAAACGCTCGGGCAGTGCTTCGACGGCGGCGTCGAGTTCGCCGATTCGCTCGCGGCCGTGCGCGACGCGCTCGATGCGATGAGCGCCGCGATGCAGGCCGGCGCGCCTGATGTGTTGCTGCCGGCGTCGGTGGTGCGCACCGCGCTCACCGAAGCGCTCGACGACCCCGCACGAGGCGGCGTGCCGTGGGGCAGCGTGACGTTTTCTTCGCTGACGAGCTTGCGCGGTTTGCCGTTCCGCGTGGTCTGCCTGCTCGGCATGGACGACGGCGTGCTGCCGTCGCTCGCGCGTGCCGACGAGTTCGATCTGATGGCCGCGTTCGGTAAGGCCGGCGATCGTCAGCGCCGCGACGACGAGCGCAATCTGTTCCTCGATCTGCTGCTCGCCGCGCGCGAGCGGCTCTTCATCGCCTACACGGGCCGCAGCATTCGCGATAACGCGCCGCTGCCGCCGGCCGCGCTCGTCGATGAACTGCTCGATCATCTCGCGCAGGTGTCGGCGGGCGAGGACGCGAGTCCGGCCGAGGTCGACAGCGCGCGGCGCGAGTTCATCGTCGAGCATCCGTTGCAGGCGTTCGCGTCGGACTACTTCGCGGCGAAGCCCGATCTGTTCACCTACGACGCCGATCGCGCCGAACTGGCCACGCTGCTTGCCGAACCGCAGCATGCCGCCGCCACGCCGTTCTTCGATCAACCGCTGCCGCCGGAAGATATGCACGAGGTGGCGTTCGACGACTTCGTGCGCTTCTGGCGTCATCCGGCGCGCGCACTGCTGCGCGACCGGCTCGGTATCGCGTTGTCGGATGCGCAGGGCGAGTTGCTCGACACCGAGCCGTTCGATCTCGACTATGCGGGCCGCGACGCACTCGCCGAGCGCCTGCTGCCGGTCCTGCTAGACGCCGGCACCGACGACGAGGTGATCTATAGCCGCGTGCAGCGCGTCGCCGAGGCGAGCCCCGAGTTGCCCGGCGGCGCGACCGGCGCGGTCTGGCGCGCGCGCGAGCTGTCCGCGCTGCGGCAGTTGGCGCAAAGCGTGCGGCGCGAAGTGGCCGCGGGCGTCGAGCGTTTGCCGTTCGTGCTCGACGTCTCGCCGCGCTGGCCGCAAGGCGGCGCTGGCGCCGACAGCGCCGTCTCCCTGTTTGGCGACTACGACGCGCTGTTGCGCGAGTCCGCCGAAACGCCGCTGCATTTGCGCGGCACCTTGAACCTGCTGACCGGAACGGGACAAGTGATCTTTCGTTATGCCAAAGCCAGCGCGCGAGACTATCTGTCCGCGTGGCTCGCGCATCTGGTCTATTGCGCGGCGCAGCCGGACGGGCCGCGCCGCACCGTATGGCACGGCAGCGGCGAGAGCTTCGAGCTCGCGCCCGTCGCGGCTCCGCTCGACGAACTCGCGCCGTTGGCTGCGCTCTTCAATGCCGGCCGCCGGCTGCCGCTGCGCTTCTTCCCGAAAAGCGCATGGGCGCGGCTCAGCGAAAGCGAATCGGCGGCGCAAGGCGTATGGGTCAACGACCGCGTGCGCGGCGAATCCGACGACCCCGCGTTGCGCATCGCGCTGCGCGGCACACCGCTCACGCTCGACGAGCCGTTCGGCAGCCTCGCCGCGATCGTCTTCAAGCCACTGATCCAGCATTTGCGGAGCGCCTCATGAGCGACGCGCTGCGCCATCAAAGCCTCGCCGCCGACGAACTCGACGTGTTCGCATGTCCGCTCGACGGCGTGAACCAGATCGAAGCGTCGGCGGGCACCGGCAAGACGTGGAACATCTGCGCGCTGTACGTGCGGCTGCTGCTCGAAAAGAACCTGAACGCGGATCAGATTCTCGTCGTCACGTTCACGAAGGCCGCGACCGCGGAGCTGCACGAGCGCATACGCGGCCGTCTCGCGGAACTGCATCGCGCGATCGAGATGGACGACGACGGCGACGATCCGTTCATCCGCCGGCTGTTCGAAACGACGCTCGCGCCGGAGCGCGGTATCGAGCGCGAGGCCGCGTTGAAGGTCGTGCGCCGCGCGCTGCGCACGTTCGATCAGGCCGCGATCCACACGATCCACGCGTTCTGTCAGCGCGCCTTGCAGGAAGCGCCGTTCGCGGCCGCGATGCCATTCGCGTTCGAGATGGAAGCCGACGACGCGGCGCTGCGTTTCGAACTCGCCGCCGATTTCTGGCGCGAGCAGGTCGAGCCGGTCGCGCATGCGCATCCGGCGTTCGCCGCGTGGCTGGTGGCCAAGCGCGCCGGTCCCGCGTCGCTCGACGAGCAGCTGGCCCGGCGCCTGAAAAAGCCGCTCGCGCAATTGCGCTGGGGCAACGTCGACGCGGCCGGCGCAAGCGCCGATCCGCAGGCCGGCTTCGATGTCGCGTGCGCGATCTGGCGGGCCGAACGCGACGCGATCGTCGCGCTACTGGCCGAGGCACAGGAGCGCCTGAGCAAGACCACGCACAAGCCCGATCACGTGAGCGCCGCGATCGCCGCGTGGACCGACTACTTCGCGCAGGGCGATTGCCATGCTCCGCCGCCGCGCGCCGCGCTGAAGCTGACGGCGTCGGCGTTGAAGAAGGCCACCAGGGTCAAGTTCGAGCCGCCCGCGCATCCGTTCTTCGAGCATGCCGACGCGCTGGCCGCGGCCGTGGTCGCCGCCGAGGCCGCGCAGCGCGCGCGCTGGCTCGCGCTGGTGCAGACATGGCTCGACTACGCGCCGGCCGAGTTGGTGGCGCGCAAGCGCACGCGCCGCGTCGTATCGTTCGACGATCTGCTCGCGAATCTGTATCGCGCACTGGCCGCGCATGCCTGGCTCGCCGATGCATTGCGTAGCCGCTATCCGGCCGCGCTGATCGACGAGTTCCAGGACACCGATCCGCTGCAATTCGCGATCTTCAGCCGCATCTTCGCGCCGGCGGGACCGCTGTTCCTCGTCGGCGATCCGAAGCAGGCGATCTACAGTTTTCGCGCGGCGGATCTGCATACGTATCTCGCGGCGCGCGAGTCGGCGTCCGCGTGCTACACGCTCGCGGTCAACCAGCGTTCGACCGCACCGATCGTCGAGGCGTGCAACCGGATCTTCGAAGCGAACCGCCAGGCGTTCGTGCTCGACGGGCTCGACTATCAGCCAGTGCGTGCGGGCGAGCGGCGCCGCGCGCCGTTTACCGATCCCGACGCGAGCGGCGGCGATTTCCGCATCTGGACGTTGCCGCGCGGCGCAACGCCGCTGGACAAACGCAGCGCGCAGCGCGCCGCGAGCGAAGCGTGCGCGGCCGAGATCGTGCGGCTTTTGCGAGGGGCGCGCGAAGGTGTCGTGACGATCGGCGACAAGCCGCTCGCACCGGGCGATATCGCCGTGCTCGTGCAGACGCACAAGCAGGGCAGCCTCGTCAAACGCGTGCTCGCGGCGTGGGGCGTCGGCAGCGTGGAGCTTGCGCAGGCGTCGGTGTTCGCGACGCTCGACGCCGAGCAGATCGAACGCGTGCTGGCCGCCATCGACACGCCCGGCGATCTGCGTCGCCTGCGCGCCGCGCTCGCCACCGACTGGCTCGGGCTCGATGCCGCCGCGCTGTGGCGTCTCACGCAGGTCGCCGATGCGCCCGCGGCCGAGGCCGTTGACGAACCCGCGCCGGCGCTCGACGCCGCCGACGCGATGGGCTGGGTCGAGCGTTTTTCGCGCTACCGGATGCTGTGGCACGAACGCGGCTTCGCGGTGATGTGGCGCACGCTGGTGCGCGAGCTGCGCGTCGCGCAGCGGCTCGTCGCGGGTGTCGACGGCGAGCGTCGGCTGACTAACGTGAACCATCTCGCCGAGCTCGTGCAGGCGCGCGCGGCCACCCAGCCCGGCATCGCGCCTACCTTGCGCTGGCTCGCCGCGCAGCGCGAGCAGGGCGGCGGTGACGAGGCCCAACTGCGGCTCGAGTCGGATCGCAATCTCGTGCAGATCGTCACGGTCCATAAATCGAAGGGACTCGAATACGCGGTCGTGTTCTGTCCGTTCCTGAACGATGGCGGCTTGCGCGAGCCGCCCTCGTCGGGCTTGCCCGATGCGCGCGAGTATCACGACGACAGCGGCGACGCGGTGCTGCACTACGGTTGCGACGAAGAGGAAGCCGAGCGCGCCTCGCGTTACGCGGTGCGCGAGCAGGCGGCGGAACGCGCGCGGCTCGTCTATGTGGCGCTCACGCGCGCGGTGTATCGCTGTTACCTGGTCGCGGGCACGTATCTGTCGTCGCGCTCGACGAAGGAGTCGCGGCGCAGCGTGCTGAACTGGCTCGTCGGCGGCAGCGGCCACACGTTCGACGCCTGGCTCGCCGAGCCGCCCGACGAAGCCGCGCTCGCGGCGAGCTGGCAGGCGCTCGCGGGCGGACCGGTCACGTTGCGGGCGCTGCCCGAAGTGACGCGCCGCGTGCCGCTCGAAAGTCTGCGGGATCAGGGCGCGCATCTGCACGCGCGCGCGAATCGGCGGCCGTTGCGCGATCAGTGGCGCATGGCAAGTTTCAGCGGGCTGATCGCGGCCGGCGGCAGGAGCGCGGATGCGCACGCGCCGCAGGAAGACGTGCGGCCCGACCACGATGAAATCGCCGATGCGCTACCCTCCGCGCCGCTGCTCACGCCGCTCGCCGCGTCGAGCGCCCCGGCGCATGCCGACGACGACATCCTCGCGTTCCCGCGCGGCGCGGCGGCCGGCGATTGCCTGCATCGGATGTTCGAACTCGCCGATTTCACCGAGGCGCGCACCTGGCCCGACGCGATCCGCGGCGCGCTGCGCGAGCGTCCGGCGCCGGCCGCGCCCGAGCTCGCCGTGCGCTTGCCCGCGATGATGCATCGGCTGATCGCCGACGTCGTCTCGACCGAACTCGTGCCGGGCATGACGCTCGCGCGGCTCGATCCGCGTCGGCGCCTGAACGAACTCGAGTTTCTGTTCGCGGCCCCGTCGCTGGATTTTCGGGCGCTGCGCGAGCTGCTGATCGAATACGGCTATCCCGACGTCGCGCTCGAGCCCGGCGTGCTGCGCGGGTTCGTCAAAGGATTTATCGACATGATCGTCGAGCACGACGGCCGCTTCTGGATCGTCGACTGGAAGTCGAACCATCTCGGCGACACCGCCGCCGACTACGCGGCCGCGCCGCTCGAAGCGGCGATGGCGAGTCACGCGTACCACCTGCAGGCGCTGCTTTATACGGTCGCGTTGCATCGCTATCTGAAGACGCGCGTGCGCGACTATGCATATGACACGCATATCGGCGGCTACCTGTATCTGTTCGTGCGCGGCGTGCGGCCCGACTGGCGCGATGTCGACGGTGCCGCCGGTGTGCACAGGCGGCGTGCGCCGTTCGAACTGGTGGCGCTGCTCGACGCGGCGATGATCGGAGGTGGCGCATGAGCACGCCCGGCACGCTTGATGAGCGCGCGGCCGCGCCGCTCGGGCTCGAGGACATCGGCGTCAACCTGCCCGCGCCGGCCGATTTCAGCATCGCACTCGCCGAAGGGTTCGCGCGCCGTATCGGCATGCTCGCGCGGCGCGGTGGCGCATCGACCGAGGTGGTGAAGTGGGCCGCGCGCGGCGCGTTCGCCGCGAGCCGCGCGACCGCCGAAGGGCACGTGTGCGTGCCGCTCGCGACGCTCGCGCGCCGCTTCGACGCGTCGAGCGCCGAAGTGCGCGCGGCGCTGCTCGCGAGCGGCATGGCAAGCGATGGCGCAGCGGACGCGGCGGGCGCGGCGGCGTTGCGCCCGCTCGTGATCGACGCGCAGGGGCGTCTCTATCTCGCGCGCTACTACGACTACGAGCGGCGCCTGGCCCACGCCCTGGTCGCGCATGCGACGGGCGAGGCGAGCACCGCGAAGGCCGACGCGGACACCGCCCCCGCCGCTTTGCGCGAACGCCTGCTGCGCTACTTCGGTCCGCCGCGAGACGACGACGTCGACTGGCAACGCGTCGCGGCCGTGATGGCGCTGTCGGGGCGGCTGACGATCGTCAGCGGCGGCCCGGGAACCGGCAAGACCACGACCGTGGTCGGCGTGCTTGCGTGTCTGCTCGATGCGCGCGCCGATTTGCGCATCGCGCTGGCGGCGCCGACCGGCAAGGCGGCGCAACGGATGCAGGAAGCGTTGCTCGCGCGCGCGGGCGACCTGCCGCCCGAACTCGCCGCGCGTTTGCCGCAGACGTCGTACACGCTGCATCGATTGCTGGGGTCGGGGC
>NZ_VZQO01000045.1:0-68039 GCF_014397665.1 Paraburkholderia sp. UCT2 | reverse complement strand
TGCGTCGCTCACGTGGCGCGGCCACGCAGCGCTCCTTACTCCTTGCCCTGCGCCCCGAAGGAAGTCCCCTTGGGGGACGGCCGATAGCGGGCATTCGCACGTGCGTTCCATATGTAAACAGACCCTAGTGATCGTGCGGATGCTTGTGGATCGGATCGACCCAGTAGACCGTTTCCGGCTGCTCCACCGCGTCGATGTTCAAATTGACGACGACCGCTTCATTGTCGCTGCGCACGAGCACGCATTCGAGCGGCTCGTCGGTGCTCGCGTTGATCTCCTGATGCGGCACATAGGGCGGCACGAAGATGAAGTCGCCGGGACCGGCCTCGGCGGTGAATTCCAGATGCTCGCCCCAGCGCATGCGCGCCTGGCCGCGCACAACGTAGATCACGCTTTCGAGCGCGCCATGATGATGCGCGCCGGTCTTCGCATTCGGATGGATCGTCACGGTGCCGGCCCAGATTTTCTGCGCGCCGACGCGCGCCGCGTTGATCGCGGCCGCGCGGTTCATGCCCGGCGTTTGCGCGGTGTTGGTGTCGAGCTGATCGCCGCGGATGACCTTCACGCCGTGTTCGCGCCAGTCGATCTGCTGGCTGGGTTCGGCGGCTTCGTGCTCGGCCCGGTAATGCGGATGTTCGTGATCCTGGCTCATCGTGTCTCCTCCTCGGCTGGCGTGCCGCGTTCGAGTCGTTCGCTTCGGTCTTACGATTCAGGGGCGTGCCGCATGGCTGATCGACATTCTGGCACGTTCAAAAAACGGGTGCGTGGCTCGACGATGCAAACGGCGCCATAAAAAAAGCCCGCTCACACGGAGCGGGCTTCGGCTTGTCGCGCTCAACGCCGCCGCGTCAGCGTCATTGCTTCTTCGCGTTGATCACGGCCTCGGCGACATTGCTCGGCGTCTCGGCGTAATGCTTGAACTCCATCGTGTAGGTCGCGCGGCCCTGGGTGGCCGAGCGCAGCGACGTCGAATAGCCGAACATCTCGGCGAGCGGCACCTCCGCGCGCACCAGCTTGCCGCCGCCGCCCGCGATGTCTTCCATGCCCTGCACCATGCCGCGTCGGCTCGACAGGTCGCCCATCACGTTGCCCATGAAGTCCTCGGGCGTTTCCACCTCCACGGCCATCATCGGTTCGAGCAGGATGGGCTTCGCCTTGCGCATCGCTTCCTTGAACGCTATCGAGCCGGCCATGCGGAACGCGTTTTCGTTCGAGTCGACGTCGTGGTACGAACCGAAGGTCAGCGTGACCTTCACGTCTACGACCGGATAGCCCGCGAGCACGCCGGCTTTCAGCGTTTCCTGGATGCCCTTGTCGACGGCGGGGATGAATTCGCGTGGGATCACGCCGCCCTTGATCGCGTCGACGAACTGGTAGCCCTTGCCCTGTTCGCTCGGCTCGAGCGCGATCACCGCGTGGCCATACTGACCGCGGCCGCCCGACTGCTTGACGAACTTGCCTTCGACGTCCTCGACCTTGTTGCGCACGGTTTCGCGATACGCGACCTGCGGCTTGCCGACGGTCGCTTCCACGCCGAACTCGCGCTTCATCCGGTCGACCAGAATTTCGAGGTGCAGCTCGCCCATGCCGGAGATGATCGTCTGTCCGGATTCCTCATCGGTCTGCACACGGAACGACGGGTCTTCCTGCGCGAGACGGTTCAGCGCGATGCCCATCTTTTCCTGGTCGGCCTTGGTCTTCGGTTCGACGGCCTGCGAGATCACCGGGTCCGGGAAGATCATCTTTTCAAGGATGATCACATGGTTAGGATCGCAGAGCGTGTCGCCGGTGGTCGCTTCCTTCAGACCGACGGCCGCGGCGATGTCGCCCGCGTAGACCTCCTTGATTTCCTTGCGCTCGTTCGCGTGCATCTGCAGGATCCGGCCGAGGCGTTCCTTCTTTTCCTTGACCGCGTTGTAGACCGTGTCGCCCGAGTTGACGACGCCCGAGTACACACGGAAGAAGATCAGCTGACCGACGAACGGGTCGGTCATGATCTTGAAGGCGAGCGCCGAGAACGGATCGTCGTCGTTGGGATGACGCTCGATTTCCTTGTCGTGCTCGTCGTGACCGGTGATCGCGGGCACGTCGACCGGCGACGGCAGATAGTCGATCACCGCGTCGAGCATCGCCTGCACGCCCTTGTTCTTGAACGCGCTGCCGCACAACATCGGCACGATCTGGTTGGCGATCGTGCGCGCGCGGATGCCGTGCTTGATTTCGGCTTCGCTCAGCGGTTCGCCGCCGAGGTACTTCTCGAGCAGTTCCTCGTTCGCCTCGGCCGCGGCCTCGACCATCTTGTCGTGCCATTCCTTCGCGGTGGCCGCGAGTTCAGCCGGGATGTCGCGGTACTCGAACTTGATGCCCTGGCTGTCGTCGTCCCAGTAGATCGCCTTCATCTTGACGAGGTCGACCACGCCCTGGAAGTGCTCTTCCGCGCCGATCGGAATCTGGATCGGCACGGCGACCCCCTTCAGACGATCGCCGATCTGCCGCTGCACGCGGAAGAAGTCCGCGCCGACGCGGTCCATCTTGTTGACGAATGCGATGCGCGGCACCTTGTACTTGTTCGCCTGGCGCCACACGGTTTCCGATTGCGGCTGCACGCCGCCGACCGAGTCGTACACCATGCAGGCGCCGTCGAGCACGCGCATCGAGCGCTCGACTTCGATCGTGAAGTCGACGTGCCCGGGGGTGTCGATGATGTTGATCCGATGCTCGGGATAGTTGCCGGCCATGCCTTTCCAGAACGCGGTCGTGGCCGCCGACGTGATCGTGATGCCGCGCTCCTGCTCCTGTTCCATCCAGTCCATCGTCGCCGCACCGTCGTGAACCTCGCCGATCTTGTGGGTCACGCCGGTGTAGAACAGGATCCGTTCGGTGGTGGTGGTTTTGCCGGCATCGATGTGAGCGCTGATGCCGATATTCCGGTAGCGCTCGATGGGAGTCTTGCGGGGCACGTGAATCTCCTTGTAATGGCGCAATGGCGCGCCTGAAACGCATGCCGGGCGACCGCGTGGGCCGCCCGGGGAGTCTGAGTGGTGCTTTATCTGGCGTTACCTTATCGAGATTACAAGGATAGCGCGTCGATTGGTCTTTTGCATGAATCCTGCCAGTCGGCGCGAAGGCTGGTGGCGCGGGGCTGAGCGGGCGAAAAAAAGCCGGCGCCTCGGGTTGAGACGCCGGCTTTTCGCAGGACAGCGTGGCGGACGGTGCCCCGCTCAGAGGCCGCTCCGGGGCCATTTACGGGGCTGCACGGACACGCGGCCCGGCGGTGAGGGTCTTACTGCGTGATACCCGGCACCGGCGGTAAGCCCTGGACCTGCATGCCCGGCTTGATGCCCTTCGCCGAGAACCAGCCCTTGGGCATTTCCAGCGCGAACACGCCGTTGTGCGTCGGGCAGTGGTTGTTGGTGGTCTCGGCCTGCATCTCGTCGATGTCGGTGATCGTGCCGTCGGCGCGCATGAATGCGATCGACAGCGGGATCAGCGTGTTCTTCATCCAGAAGCAGTGGCCCGCGTTCTCGTTGAACACGAACAGCATCCCTTCGTTCGGCGCGAGCTTCGTGCGATACATCAAGCCCTGTTCGCGGTCCGCGTCGTTGGCGGCGACGGCCGCGTCGATCACGAACATGCCAGCGGTCAGCTTGACGCGCGGAAACTCGCTCGGCTGCTTGGCGCCCGGCGGCATCTGCTGCGCCTGGGCGGGAGCCGTGGTGACGACGAACGACAGCGCCGCGAGCGGCAGTGCCACGGCAATGGCGAAACGCGCCATCGACGAGCGCATGGAAAATCGCACGGCAAGACTCCTTGCTGAAATTGACTCGCGCATGTTACGCGAGCGCGTCAAAAACAAAAAGGCAGATCGCCTTGCGGTGATCTGCCTTACAACGCCGTAAGAACGGCAATGAAGCTAGTTCTTTACTGCGTTTTTACAAGCAACTTACTCCGAAGCTGCCGAAGCTGCAGCTGCTGCCTTCTTGTGCGACTTCTTGTGAGCGTGCTTGGTGGTCTTCTTTGCCGACGAAGCTGCTGCTGCCGGAGCTGCCGAAGCTGCTTCCGGTGCCGATGCTTGTGCGAATGCTGCCGTTGCGAAGAGGCCAGCGACCAGAGCGGCGATCAGTTTGTTCATTTTGTGAATCCTCAGCTTGAGTTAATTAACCAAATGACCCGGCATATGTAGAGTCATGTCGGTAAACGTGCCATCCACCTTTCGGTTGACAGCCGCATCGAACAAATTTTTCGACGCGTCTGCTAGCGTTCGGACTTTCGTACTCGCCGCGAAAACGGCGTATGCAAATGTCTTTAAGGCTGAATGCCGGATAGCTTCGGCGGCATCTGCGTCGGATAACGCGTGGAGTTGTACGGCGGTTGACGCGAATTGCGCGGAAATTTTGATCGTGATGACACGCGATCAAACCGCGTGGCGCAGGCTCGCGGCGAGCCCACTTGTTTCACGCATTTCGGGCCTGCGTTTCACGCATTATTTTGCGTGTTGCTACAACGAGTTAGCTTGATTGTCACAGCCGTGAAACGGGTTTGGAGTGAGCACGTCCAGGCTGATTCGCGCGTGCGTGAGTTCGGCACGCGGTGTTGCGGCGATGAACGAACAATCGTCAAATCATGTTCAGGCGACGCCATCCCATGGCGCGTTCGCTCGCAACTCCGTGCTCTGTCCAGGTTGCAGTCCGAGTGAAAAAATGTCAAGCGCACCGATGCCGACGCGCACGAGACGCAACGTCGGAAAACCCACCGCCGCCGTCATGCGACGCACCTGACGGTTCTTGCCTTCGGTGATCGACAGCTCGATCCATGTGGTCGGGATCGCGGCGCGATGGCGGATCGGCGGCGTGCGCGCCCACAGCGAGCTGGACGGTTCAACATAGCTCGCCTGACATGGGCGTGTCACGTAGTCGCCGAGATCGACGCCGCGCGCGAGCTTTTTCAACGCGGCGTCGTCGAGCGCGCCTTCGACTTGCGCCCAATAGCGTTTGACGAGCTTGTGACGCGGCTCGGCGATGCGCGCCTGCAGCGCGCCGTCGTCGGTGAGCAGCAGCAGGCCTTCGCTATCGGAGTCGAGCCGGCCGGCCGGATAGACGCCGGGTAGCCTGACCCAGTCGGCAAGCGACGTCCGCGTCTCGTGTGGCGAAAATTGACAGATGGTGCCGAACGGCTTGTTGAGGGCGAGAAGGCGCATAGGAGAGCGATACGGCAGAGCGATACGGCGCGATGATAATGCATAAACCGGGACGCAGATTCTTCTATCTTATAGAGGAGCGTGGCGCGTTCGAGAGGCCGTCTATGTTGGAAAACCCGGAGCGAGGGGCGGCCGCGTCGCGCGTGGGACGTGGGCTAGAATAGCGGCCAGGCCGCTCGCGGCGGTTCGGCATTGCGCGGCGAGGGCGTCTCTTTCGCAGTCTCCCATCAGCTTTTGCACAGCTTTCACTGGAGTCCGATCATGCCGTATCAGCACATCAAGATTCCGACAGGTGGCGATAAGATCACCGTCAACGCCGACTTCTCGCTCAACGTTTCCGACGAGCCGATCATCCCATACATCGAAGGCGACGGCACTGGTCTGGACATCACGCCGGTCATGCTCAAGGTCGTGGATGCGGCGGTCGAGAAGGCGTACGGCGGCAAGAAGAAAATCCACTGGATGGAAATCTACGCGGGCGAGAAGGCGACCCGGGTGTACGGCCCGGACGTATGGCTGCCGGACGAAACGCTGCAGGCGGTCAAGGAATACATCGTGTCGATCAAGGGGCCGCTCACCACGCCAGTCGGGGGCGGCATCCGCTCGCTGAACGTCGCGTTGCGCCAGCAACTGGACCTCTATGTGTGCCTGCGCCCGGTGCGATATTTGAAGGGCGTGCCCTCGCCGGTGCGCGAGCCCGAGAAGACCAACATGGTGATCTTCCGCGAGAACTCGGAAGACATCTACGCGGGCATCGAATGGCCGGCTGAATCCGAACAGGCGAAGAAGATCATCAAGTTCTTGCGCGAAGAAATGGGCGTGAAGAAGATCCGCTTTCCGGATTCGTCGGGTATCGGCATCAAGCCGGTGTCGCGCGAAGGTACCGAGCGTCTGGTGCGCAAGGCGATCCAGTACGCGATCGACAATGAACGCCGCTCGGTCACGCTGGTGCACAAGGGCAACATCATGAAGTACACCGAAGGCGCGTTTCGCGACTACGGCTACGCGCTCGCGCAGAAGGAGTTCAACGCGGAGCTGATCGACGGCGGTCCATGGATGAAAGTCAGGAATCCGAAGACCGGCGGCGACGTCGTCGTGAAGGACGTGATTGCCGACGCGTTCCTGCAGCAGATCCTGCTGCGCCCGGCCGAATACGACGTGATCGCCACGCTGAACCTGAACGGCGACTACATCTCGGACGCGCTCGCCGCGCAGGTCGGCGGAATCGGAATCGCGCCGGGCGCGAACCTGTCGGATTCGGTTGCGATGTTCGAAGCGACGCACGGCACGGCGCCGAAATACGCGGGCAAGGATTACGTGAATCCCGGCTCGGAAATCCTGTCAGCGGAAATGATGCTGCGCCACCTAGGCTGGTTCGAGGCGGCGGATCTGATAATCAGCTCGATGGAAAAATCGATCCTGCAAAAACGCGTTACTTACGATTTTGCCCGCCTGATGGAAGGCGCGACCCAGGTGTCGTGCTCGGCATTTGGGCAAGTGATGATCGAAAATATGTAATTGACACGCCGGGATTATGCGGTTCGCATAAAAACCCGGCGCCAGCAAACGGCCGGGGTATTTTTTTACCCGGAATTTTCGCGTGGCTTTCCGGCCGGAAAATCCGTTGCAATAGAAAGCTGCCGCAAAAAAGAAACCCGGCGCGGAGCCGGGTTTCAAAAAGGACGGGTATCGAAACGTTTCAGGCTGGCGCCTGAATGTTCGATGCCTGCTTGCCTTTCGGGCCTTGCACGACTTCGAAGGTGACCTTCTGGCCTTCCTTCAGCGTCTTGAAGCCATTCATCTGGATGGCCGAGAAGTGTGCAAACAGATCCTCGCCGCCCTCGTCAGGCGTGATGAATCCGAAACCCTTTGCGTCGTTAAACCATTTGACCGTACCAGTTGCCATGCCAACTTCCCCTGTAACTCATGTCACTACCACGAGCCCTCGAAAAGCCACGACCACGCGAGGCAGTCGTTCCCTCCTCACAAGCTCACCATCGGCATTTTTTCGAAATTATGGCTTAGTGAAAAAAGTGCCAGCTTGATTGTTGGGGCTCTTTATTCGAGTGTCAAGAAAATTTTGAGACGTCGTTGTCGCGTTGCAAACAGGCCGCTTTCCAGGGTTTTTACCGCTTCCGTATGTGCGGTGGCGCAAGCGGCGTGGCTTGAAAAGTCGCATAATCCACTCACATGCTGACTGTGCCCGCGGCGCCGACGCCCAGCGCGGCGAGCGCTCGCAGCCAGTACCGGCAGGTTGTGCGATACTCGATCCGACCGCGGTGCAGCACGCGCCGCGCATGACAGGATCGGGGCCGGCACCGCAATCGGCCCGTCGAAAACGCGCAGGCCAGGCCGAACATGACAGCGTCGTGACCGCCGGGTGGCAGCGAACGGGCTCATCGGCCGGGCGGCCGGGTTCTGACAGGATTGCGGGCCTGTCCTAGTTGTTTAGAATGGGTGTATGGCGATTATCCCGGACAAGCAGGACGGCACCGTACTGGAGCGGCAGGAGCAGAAACTCAAGCCGCCGTCCATGTACAAGGTGGTGCTGCTGAATGACGACTTCACGCCGATGGAATTTGTCGTGATGATCGTGCAGGAATATTTCAATAAGGATCGTGAAACCGCAACGCAGGTCATGTTGAAGGTGCATCGCGAGGGCAGGGGAGTTTGTGGGGTCTATACGCGGGACATCGCGTCGACCAAAGTCGAGCAAGTCGTTACCCACGCACGGCAGGCCGGGCATCCGCTGCAGTGTGTGATGGAGGAAGCATGATTGCCCAGGAACTGGAAGTCAGCCTGCATATGGCGTTCATGGAAGCGCGCCAGGCAAGGCACGAGTTCATAACGGTCGAACATCTTTTGCTCGCGCTGTTGGATAACCCGACGGCGGCAGAGGTACTGCGCGCATGCGCGGCCAATATCGAGGATCTGCGCCAGAACCTGCGCAACTTCATTCATGACAACACGCCGACCGTGCCGGGCACGGACGACGTCGACACGCAGCCCACGCTCGGTTTCCAGCGTGTGATCCAGCGCGCGATCATGCATGTGCAGTCCACCTCGAACGGCAAGAAGGAAGTGACCGGCGCGAACGTGCTGGTCGCGATCTTCGGCGAGAAGGACTCGCATGCGGTGTACTACCTGCAGCAGCAGGGCGTCACGCGTCTGGACGTAGTCAATTTCATCTCGCACGGCATCGCCAAGACGAGCAGTTCGGACGCCGCGAAGGCGAGCGACGCGAATGCCGAGTCCGACGAAGCCGCCGCGCAGAAGGAAACGCCGCTCGCCCAGTTCACGCAGAACCTGAACCAGATGGCGAAGGACGGCCGCATCGATCCACTGATCGGACGTGAGTCGGAAGTCGAGCGTGTGGTGCAGGTGCTGTGTCGCCGCCGCAAGAACAATCCGCTGCTGGTCGGCGAGGCCGGTGTCGGCAAGACCGCGATCGCCGAAGGGCTCGCATGGCGCATCACGCGCGGCGAAGTGCCGGACATCCTGGCCGATGCCCAGGTGTATTCGCTCGACATGGGCGCGCTGCTCGCGGGCACCAAGTATCGCGGCGACTTCGAGCAGCGTCTGAAGACGGTGCTGAAGGAACTGAAGGAGCGTCCGCACGCCATTCTCTTCATCGACGAAATCCATACGCTGATCGGCGCGGGCGCCGCGTCGGGCGGCACGCTGGACGCGTCGAACCTGCTGAAACCGGCGCTCTCGTCGGGCACGCTGAAGTGCATCGGCGCAACCACGTTCACCGAATATCGCGGCATCTTCGAAAAGGACGCGGCGCTGTCGCGTCGTTTCCAGAAGATCGACGTGACCGAGCCGACCGTCGAGCAGACGGTCGCGATCCTGCGCGGGTTGAAGTCGCGCTTCGAAGAGCACCACGGCGTCAAGTATTCGTCGGGTGCGCTGTCGGCGGCGGCTGAGTTGTCGGCGCGCTTCATCACCGATCGTCATTTGCCGGACAAGGCGATCGACGTGATCGACGAAGCGGGCGCGGCGCAGCGCATTCTGCCGAAGTCGAAGCAGAAGAAGACGATCGGCAAGAACGAGATCGAGGAAATCATCTCGAAGATCGCGCGCGTGCCGGCGCAAAGCGTGTCGCAGGACGATCGCAGCAAGCTGCAGACGCTCGACCGCGATCTGAAGAGCGTCGTGTTTGGTCAAGATCCGGCTATCGACGCACTGTCGGCCGCGATCAAGATGGCGCGCGCGGGCCTCGGCAAGCTCGACAAGCCGATCGGCGCATTCCTGTTCTCGGGTCCGACCGGCGTCGGCAAGACCGAGGTCGCGAAGCAGCTCGCGTTCACGCTCGGCATCGAGCTGATCCGCTTCGACATGTCGGAGTACATGGAGCGTCACGCGGTGAGCCGGCTGATCGGCGCGCCGCCGGGCTACGTCGGTTTCGACCAGGGTGGCCTGCTGACCGAGGCGATCACGAAGAAGCCGCATTGCGTGCTGCTGCTCGACGAAATCGAAAAGGCGCATCCGGACATCTTCAACGTGCTGCTGCAGGTGATGGACCACGGCACGCTGACGGACAACAACGGGCGTAAGGCGGACTTCCGCAACGTCATCATCATCATGACGACGAACGCGGGCGCCGAGGCGATGGGCAAGTCGGTGATCGGCTTCACGAACCGCCGCGAGGCGGGCGACGAGATGGTCGACATCAAGCGCATGTTCACGCCGGAGTTCCGCAACCGTCTGGACGCGACGATCAGCTTCCGTTCGCTCGATGAGGAAATCATCATGCGCGTGGTCGACAAATTCCTGATGCAGCTGGAAGATCAACTGCACGAGAAAAAGGTCGATGCGCTGTTCACCGATGCGCTGCGCAAGCATCTGGCGAAGCACGGTTTCGATCCGCTGATGGGCGCGCGGCCAATGCAGCGCCTGATCCAGGACACGATCCGTCGCGCGCTCGCCGACGAGCTGCTGTTCGGCAAGCTGATGAACGGCGGCCGCGTGACGGTCGACGTCGATGCCGACGACAAGGTGCAGTTGACCTTCGACGAGCATCCGGCGCCGCGCAATCCGAATCCGGAGGCGGTGGAAGTCGAGTGATGTCAGTCAGGCCGACGTTGCGTTGAGCTGGCCGGACACCAAAGGCAGAACGGCGCGGGTTTTATCCCGCGCCGTTTTTTTATGCTCTGGTTTTTCTCACGGCGTGCGCTGAAGGCGCCAGCCGCCGCGTCGCAGCAATCGATCAATGCTTGCCGGTGCTACCAAACCCGCCCGCGCCGCGCACGCTTTCCCCGAAGTCATCGACGATATTGAACCCGGCCTGCACGACGGGCACGATCACCAGCTGCGCGAGGCGTTCCATCGGATTCAGCACGAATGTCGTCTCGCCGCGATTCCACGTCGAGATCATCAGTTGGCCCTGGTAATCGGAATCGATCAGGCCGACCAGATTGCCGAGCACGATCCCATGCTTATGGCCGAGACCCGAGCGCGGCAGAATCAACGCCGCATAACCGGGGTCGCCGACGTGGATCGCGAGTCCGGTCGGCACCAGCGCGGTTTCGCCGGGTTTCAGCGTCAGCGGTTCGTCGAGGCAGGCGCGCAGATCGAGGCCGGCGCTACCGGTCGTCGCGTAAGCGGGGAGCTGTTCACGCATGCGCTGATCGAGAATCTTCAGGTCGAGTTTCATTCAGGTTCGATAGTTTGGGGGTGAGATTGGTGAAGGGCACGCGGCTGACTGGCAACGCCTTTGCGATCAAGCCGCCTGGTTCGAGCCGAGCTGAAACGCGTCGGCGAGCAGTTCGTAGGAGCGCAAGCGCGCACGATAGCTGCCGGCGACGGTCAGCACCATCAGCTCGTCGGCCTGGAACTGCTGCTGTAAATCCGTGAGCCGTTCGGTCACGCGCTCAGCCGTGCCGATGATGGTGCGCGGCTTTTCGCGGTCGATCACGAGCTGTTCGCGCTCGCCATATTCCTGCGCGATGCCTTGCTCGATCGAGGGTATCGGTTCGTTCAGACCATACGCCATCTGCACGCGACGCAGATCGACGGCTTTTTCGAGGTCCGCGGCTTCCTGCTCGGTATCCGCGCAGATCACGAAGACCGCAGCCGCCAGATACGGCCGCGACGCGTCGTTGCCAGGCTGGAAGCGCTCGCGATACGCCAGCGCGACCTGTTTGCCGAAATGCGCGTTGATGAAATGCGCGAACGAAAAGCGGATGCCGAGCTGCGCCGCGAGCAAACCGCCGAAGTCGCTCGAGCCGAGCATCCACAGCTGCGGGCGCGTATCGATCTGCGGCTGCAGCAGCACGCCCTGCGCGAGATGATCGTCGGGCAGCGCGCCGTGCATGAGGCCGAGCAACTCGGCGACCTGCTGCGGAAAATGCTCGCCGCGATTGTAAGCGCCGGCGGCGACCGCCTGCGCGGTGCGCATGTCGCCACCCGGCGCGCGTCCGACGCCGAGATCGACGCGATTCGGAAACAGCGCCTCGAGCATCATGAACTGCTCGGCGACCTTGAACGGGCTGTAATACGGCAGCATGATGCCGCCCGAGCCGATGCGAATGCGTTTGGTCACGCTGCCGAGGCGCGCCAGCATCACTTCAGGGCAGGGATTCGACACGCCGCGCAGGCCGTGGTGCTCGGCGCACCAGTAGCGCGTGTAGCCGAGGTCGTCGGCGAGTTGCGCGAGTTCGACGGTCGCGGCGATCGCGTCCGCCACCGAATGGCCGGCGATCACCGGTGTTTGATCGAGCACGGAGAGTAGCGTCATGGCAGTAGTGCTCCAGGTGATTCCGGTCGGCTAACCGCGCAAAGATGGCAGGGTCACACGGGCCCACGGCCGCTCGCTCGTTCAGCCAACCGGACTGATGCCGGGCGGCAGACGCTTCGCGATTTCCGCGATCAGCGCGCGCGCCAGCGTCTGCTTGTCGGCGCGTGGCAGCTTCGTCGCGCGGCCTGCTTCGAACAGAATCACTTCGTTGTCGTCGAGCCCGAACGTTTGCGGCCCCAGATTGCCGATCAGCAGCGGCACGTTCTTGCGGGCGCGCTTTTCCTCGCCGTGGACTTCGAGGTTGTCGCTTTCGGCGGCGAAGCCGACCGCGAACGGCGGCTTCGGCAGCCCGGCGACCGCGGCGAGGATGTCTGGATTCTCGACGAATGAAAAGCTCGGCAGCGCGTGCTCGGCGGTCTTCTTGATCTTCTGATCGCTGACGTGGTCGACGCGCCAGTCGGCCACCGCCGCGACGCCGATGAAAATGTCCGCCTCCGCGACCGCACGCATCACCGCGTCGTGCATCTGCTGCGCGGTCTGCACGTCCTCGCGCAAGACGCCCCACGGCGTTTCCAGCGCGACCGGACCGGCCACCAGATGCACGCCGGCGCCGGCCTGCTGCGCGGCGCGCGCGAGCGCGAAGCCCATCTTGCCGCTCGAACGATTGGTGATGCCGCGCACCGGGTCGAGCGGTTCGAAGGTCGGCCCGGCGGTCAGCAGCACGCGCCGGCCGGACAGGATTTTCGGCGCGAAGAACGACGCGACCGCCTCGTAGGTCGCGGCCGCTTCGAGCATGCGCCCATCGCCGATTTCGCCGCAGGCCTGCGGGCCCGAATCGGGGCCGAGCACCTCGACGCCGTCCGCGCGCAGTTGCGCGACGTTGCGTTGCGTGGCCGGGTTCTGCCACATCTGCCGGTTCATCGCCGGCACGACGAGCAGCGGGCAGTCGCGTGCGATGCACAGCGTCGACAGCAGATCGTCGGCCATGCCGTGCGCGAGCTTGGCGAGGAAGTCGGTCGACGCCGGCGCGATCACGATCACATCGGCTTCGCGCGATAGATCGATGTGCGCCATGTTGTTCGGCACGCGACCGTCCCACTGGCTCGTGAAGACCGGCCGCCCCGACAGCGCCTGCATCGTGACGGGGGTAATGAACTGGGTGGCCGCTTCGGTCATGACGACCTGCACGGTCGCGCCTGCCTTGGTGAGCAGACGCGTGAGTTCGGCGATCTTGTAGCAGGCGATGCCGCCCGTCATGCCGAGGACGAGGTGTTTGCCTGCGAGTTCTGCGGTTGCCAACGAAAGCCTCCGACAAAGCGTGATCGCGCGGCGGCGCGAGGGCGTTGCCCGTCGTCGCCGCGCGCTTCAAACCGGACCTGAGGCACGGCTCGCGCAGCCGCGACCGTGCATCACGTCGGCGACGTTAGCGTGTGCCGCGTACCCGCCGCAGCTCGTCGATCACGAGCAGGATCGCGCCGATCGTGATCGCGCTGTCGGCGAGATTGAACGCCGGCCAGTGCCAGCCGCCCACGTGGAAATCGAGGAAGTCGATCACGTGGCCGTACGCGAGCCGGTCGATCACATTGCCGAGCGCGCCGCCGAGAATCAGCGCGAGCGCCGTGCAGAACATTTTCTGCCCGCTATGCCGCTTGAGCAGATAGCAGATCACGAGCGCCGCGACCACGCCGAGCGCGGTGAATGCCCAGCGCTGCCAGCCGCCCGCCATCGCGAGGAAGCTGAACGCGGCGCCGCGGTTGAACACGAGAATCAGGTTGAAGAACGGCGTGACCTCGTGCGGCACACCGTAGGCGAACACCTTGCGCACGGCGATTTTCGTCAGCTGGTCGAACAGGATGACGATCAGCGCGATGCCGAGCCAGGGTGCGAGCGAACTGCTTCCGGTGCGCGTTTTCGACATGGTTCTCGCCATTATGCCGCGCTCCTCGATTCGCCACTGCCGAACAGGTTGCTGAAGCAGCGGCCGCACAGCGACGGATGCTCGGCGTTTGCGCCGACGTCCGCGCGGTAGTGCCAGCAGCGCTCGCACTTCAGGTACTTCGACGCGATCACTTCGACGCCTTCATCGGCTTCGCTGTCGACCTTGACGACGTTCGCCGCCGACGTGATCAGCACGAACTTCAGGTCGTCGCCGAGGCTCGCGAGTGCGTCGTAACGCGCGCCGCTCGCGCGGATTTCGACTTCCGCCTGCAGCGACGAGCCGATCAGGTTCGCGACCCGCGCCTCTTCGAGCGCCTTGGTCACGTCGCCGCGCACCGCGCGCAGCAGCGTCCACTTGTCGAGCAGCGCGCCCGCGTCCGGCACGGCCGGGTACGCGTGGTACGTCTCGGTGAAGATCGTCTCGCTATTGGGCTGGAACACCTTCCACGCTTCTTCCGCGGTGAACGACAGGAACGGCGCCATCACGCGCAGGAGGCCGTGCGCGATGTGGTAGAGCGCGGTCTGCGCCGAGCGGCGGGCAACCGAATCCGCCGCGCTCGTGTAGAGGCGGTCCTTCAGCACGTCGAGGTAGAAGCCGCCCAGGTCTTCCGAGCAGAACGTCTGCAACTTGGCGACGACCGGGTGGAACTCGTACTTCTCGTAGTGCGCGAGGATATCGTTCTGCAGATTCGCCGACAGCGTCACCGCGTAACGGTCGATTTCGAGCCAGTCTTCGACCGGACGCGCATGCTGCGCGAAGTCGAAGTCCGACAGGTTCGCGAGCAGGAAGCGCAGCGTATTGCGGATGCGGCGATAGCCTTCCGTCACGCGCTTCAGGATTTCCTCGGAGATCGCGAGCTCGCCCGAGTAGTCGGTCGACGCGATCCACATGCGGATGATTTCCGCGCCGAGGCGGTTTGCGACTTCATGCGGATCGATGCCGTTGCCGAGCGACTTGCTCATCTTGCGGCCTTCGCCGTCGACGGTGAAGCCGTGCGTGAGCAGCGCGTTGTAGGGCGGGCGGCCGTCGAGCATCGATGCGGTCAACAGCGACGAATGGAACCAGCCGCGATGCTGGTCCGAGCCTTCGAGGTACAGGTCGGCCGGAAACTGCAGCTCGTCCTTGTGCGAGCCGCGCAGCACGTGCCAGTGCGTGGTGCCCGAATCGAACCAAACGTCGAGCGTGTCGCGGTTCTTTTCGTACAGGTTGGCGTCCTCGCCGATCAGCTCTCGCGGATCGACCGTCTGCCATGCCTCGATGCCTTCCTTCTCGACGCGCTGCGCGACCTGTTCGAGCAACTCCAGCGTGCGCGGATGCAGCTCGCCGGTTTCCTTGTGCACGAAGAACGCCATTGGCACGCCCCACTGGCGCTGCCGCGACAGCGTCCAGTCCGGGCGGTTCGCGATCATGCTGAAGAGGCGCTGCTTGCCCCACGACGGATAGAACGCCGTGTTCTCGATGCCTTCGAGTGCGGTCTCGCGCAGCGTCTTGTCGCCGTCGTTGGGCTTCACGTCCATGCCGGCGAACCACTGCGAAGTGGCGCGGTAGATGATCGGCGTCTTGTGGCGCCAGCAGTGCATGTAGCTGTGCGTGTACTTTTCGGTGCGCAGCAGCGAGCCGGCGCCTTGCAGCGCCTCGACGATCTGCGGATTGGCCGCCCAGATCGACAGGCCGCCGAACAGCGCGAGCGACTCGATGTAGCGGCCGTCGCCCATCACCGGGTTGATGATGTCCGAGTCGGCCATGCCATGCGCCTTGCACGACACGAAGTCTTCCACGCCGTACGCCGGCGACGAGTGCACGATGCCGGTGCCGGTTTCGGTCGTCACGTAGTCGCCGAGGTAGACCGGCGCGGTGCGCTTGTAGCCCGGATGCGCGGACGCGAGCGGGTGGTTGAAGCGCAGGTTCACGAGCTTTTCGCCCGGCGTCGTCGCGACGACCGTGCCTTCGAGGCCGTACAGCTTCAGGCACGCCTCGACGCGTTCCTCGGCGAGGATCAGCAGGCCGCGCGGCGTGTCGACGAGCGCGTAGACGAGTTCCGGATGCAGGTTCAGCGCCTGGTTGGCGGGGATGGTCCACGGCGTGGTGGTCCAGATCACGATGCCGCCTTCGTTGCGCGGCAGCGCGGCGAGGCCGAACGCCTGCGCGGTCTTTTCCGGTTCGGCGAAGCTGAACAGCACGTCGATGGTCGGATCGGTCTTGTCCTTGTACTCGACTTCCGCTTCGGCGAGCGCCGAGCCGCAGTCGAAACACCAGTTGACCGGCTTCAGGCCGCGGAATACGTAGCCCTTTTCCATGATCTTCGCGAGCGCGCGGATTTCGCCGGCTTCATTCGCGAAGTTCATCGTCTTGTACGGATTGTCCCAGTCGCCGAGCACGCCCAGACGGCGGAAGCCCGCCTTCTGCTTCTCGATCTGCTCGGTCGCGTAGGCGCGCGCCTTCTGCATCACTTCGGCCGCCGGCAGCGACTTGCCGAACTGCTTTTCGATCTGGATTTCGATCGGCATGCCGTGACAGTCCCAGCCCGGCACGTAGACCGCGTCGAAGCCCGCCAGATTGCGCGCCTTGACGATCATGTCCTTCAGGATTTTGTTCACCGCGTGACCGAGGTGGATGTCGCCGTTCGCATACGGCGGGCCGTCGTGCAGGATGAACTTCGTGCGGCCCCTGGAGGCGGCGCGGATCTTGTCGTACACCTTGCGTTCCTGCCAGTCCTTGACCCATTGCGGCTCGCGCTTGGGCAGGTCGCCGCGCATCGGGAACGGTGTGTCGAGCAGGTTGACCGGGTAGCGGGACTGCGGTTTCGAATCAGCTTTCTTGTTGCTCATGATGTGGGTGGCGGTGAATTCGTTTCTATGCGTAGCGGCGCGCGGATTGCGCGCTGCGCGAGGAGCGTGGGACGCGCCCGGCAGGCGGCTCCGCGTGAAGCCCGGACGCCCTTCGATGCGCGCGGCGACGGTTCGTGCGGCGCGCCGCGCCGGCCCGAACCGCGGTGGTTATCTAATTCGGTCGGTGGCCGAGGTGGCGAAACCGGTGGAACGGCTGCCCGGCGTGCCGGCGCCGACCGCAGCGAACCATGCGCGCGCATTGGCGACGTCGCGCGCGATCGCAGCGGTCAGCGTTTCGAGATCGACGAACTTCTCCTCGTCGCGCAGCTTCTTCAGAAATTCGACGCGCACGAGTTTGCCATACGCGTCGCCGTGCCAATCGAGCAGGTGCACTTCGAGCAGCACACGGCCGGAATCGTCGACGGTGGGGCGCAGGCCGAGGCTCGCGACGCCCGGCAGCGGTTGCTCGGCGATGCCGTGCACCTGTACGACGAAGATGCCGGCCAGTGCCGGACGCTTGTGCGCGATCGGCAGATTGAGCGTCGGAAAGCCGAGATCGCGGCCGAGCTTCATGCCATGGGTGACGTGGCCGCTGATCAGATAGTCGCGGCCGAGCGCTGCGCGCGCCGAGTCGAGGTCGCCCGCGACCAGCGCCGCGCGTACGCCCGAGCTCGAGATGCGCGCGCCCGACGGATCGGCGACCGTCGCCATCTGTTCGACTTCGAAACCGTACTGCTTGCCGGCCGTCCGCAGCGACGCGAAATCGCCGGCGCGCTTCGCGCCGTAGCGGAAGTCGTCGCCGATCATGATCCAGCGCGCGTGCAAGCCGTTGACGATGATCCGCTCGACGAACGCATCTGGCGACTGGCTCGCGAACGTGTGATTGAAGTGCTCGACGACGACCCGGTCGACCCCGTTGGTGCGCAGCGCCTCGAGCTTGTCGCGCAGCATCGCGATGCGCGGCGGCGCGCCGGCCGGGTTGAAGAACTCGCGCGGGTGCGGCTCGAAGGTCATCACGCAGACGGGCAGGCCACGCGCGGTCGCGGCCGCGCGCACGTGGGCGAGCAGAGCCTGGTGGCCGCGGTGGACACCGTCGAAGTTGCCGATGGTCAGCGCGCACGGCGCGCGGCTCTCGGCATTGGGAAGGCCGCGGAAGACTCTCACGATAGTGGGTTGCAGGCGTTGCTGCGATTGCAATAGGGGCGCGGGCGGGGTGCCACAAAACAATCGATTATAAACGCTTGGCGCAACAGACGGCTGCGCGGTCGCGGTCCGGCGATTGCCGAATGATAAAATCCGCGCATGAAAAAACTCGTCATCCTGATTTCCGGGCGGGGTAGCAACATGGAAGCCATCGTGCGCGCCTGCGCGAGCGAGGGCTGGCCGGCGCGGGTCGCCGCCGTGATTGCCAACCGTCCCGATGCCGCGGGGCTCGCGTTCGCGGCGTCGCATGGCATCGCCACGGCGGTGGTCGACCACCGCCAGTTTCCGGATCGCGACAGCTTCGACGCGGCACTCGCCGAGCAGATCGACGCCATCGCGCCGGACCTCGTCGTGCTCGCGGGCTTCATGCGCGTGCTGACCGAGCGCTTCGTCGACCACTACGCAGCGCGCATGCTGAACGTGCACCCGTCATTGCTGCCGAGCTTTCCGGGTCTGAAGACCCATCAGCAGGCGCTCGACGCCGGCGTGCGGTTCCACGGTGCGTCGGTGCATTTTGTCACATCAAAGCTGGATCACGGGCCGATCGTCTTGCAGTCGGCGGTGCCTGTCGAGGCGGGCGATACCGCACAGTCGCTCGCCGCACGCGTGCTCGCCACCGAGCACATCATTTATCCACGCGCGGTGCGCTGGTTCGTCGAAGGGCGTCTCGCTCTGGACGGCTCGCGCGTCACGCTTACGCCGTCGGAGCCGCAATGGCTCTTTGCCGGTCACACCGCCGGAGAGGGCGCATGAGATTGCATGGTTTCCTGATTGGACAAACTGAAACGCTGCTGGCCGAAGTGCTGCGGCTGAACGGCCCCGCCGACGCCACCACGAGCCGCTTCTTCCGCGCGCATCCGAAGCTCGGGCACGCCGAGCGCGGCGTGATCGCCGAGGCGGTGTTCGCCGTGCTGCGCCGCCGGATGGAGTTCGCGCATCTGGCCGAAAGCGGCACTGGCAGCCCCGCGCGCCGCATGGCGCTGCTGGGCCTGATGCAGACGGCCGGACGCTCGGCGCTCAAGCCGTTCGTCACCGAGGCCGAGGCGACGTGGCTCGAACACGTGGCGAAGATCGACCCGGAAAGCCTGCCACTGCGGATTCGCCTGAACCTGCCCGACTGGATCAGCCAGGCGCTCAGCTCGCGCTTCGAGGCCGCCGAGCTCGCGCAGCTGGCCGCCGCGCTGAACTACCCGGCGCCGCTCGATCTGCGCGCGAACCCGATCAAGGCGAGCCGCGACGACGTGCTGGGTGCGCTGTCGAAGGCGGGCATCGAGGCGGGCGCGACGCCGTTCGCGCCGCTCGGGGTGCGCGTGGTCGGCAAGCCGGCGCTCACCAAGCTCGACGCGTTCCAGCAGGGCTGGCTCGAAGTGCAGGACGAGGGCAGCCAGCTGCTGTGCTCGGTGGTCGCGCCTCGGCGCGGCGAGATGATCGTCGATTTCTGTGCGGGCGCTGGCGGCAAGACCCTGGCGCTCGGCGCGGCAATGCGCTCGACCGGCCGGCTCTACGCGTTCGATATCTCCGAGCGGCGTCTCGCGAAGCTGAAGCCGCGTCTCGCGCGCAGCGGCCTGTCGAACGTGAACCCGGTGCTGATCGACAGCGAACACGACGCGAAGATCAAGCGTCTGGCTGGCAAGATCGACCGCGTGCTCGTCGATGCACCGTGCAGCGGCCTCGGGACGCTGCGCCGCAACCCGGATCTGAAGTGGCGCCAGTCGCCGGAGTCGATCGCCGAGCTGGCACCGAAGCAGGCGTCGATTCTCACGAGCGCGGCGCGTCTCGTGAAGAAGGGCGGCCGGCTCGTCTATGCTACGTGCTCGATTCTCGAAGCCGAAAACGAGGCGGTGGTGCAGCAGTTCCTCGCCGATCACCCTGATTTCGCGCTGGTGCCGGTGCGCGACGTCCTTGCCGAGCAGCGTATCGAGCTGGAGATGGGCGACTACCTGTCGCTGTGGCCGCACCGCCACGCGACCGACGGCTTTTTCGCCGCCGTGCTCGAGCGCCAGAGCTAGGCAACCGGCTGCAGGCCGGCGCGCGGATTGGCGGATGAAACCGCGCGCGCCAGCCATTCCGGCGACATCCATGCATACGACTTTACCCACATGTTCAGCGACATCGCGCGCGACTTCGGTCAGCGCGTGATGCTGTGGCAGGTCGCGATCCTGCTTGCGACGCTGCTCGTCGCGTGGCTGCTCGCGCGGACGCTGCGCCGCCGCATCAAGCGGCCGCAATCGACGCGCTACGAGAGCCTGCGTTTCGGCATGGAAAGCCTCGACCGGGCGGCTTTTCCGCTGATCGGCGCGGCACTGGTGTGGCTCGCGCGGGCGATCGCCGGCCAGTTCATGGACACCGCGCTGCTCGATCTGGCGCTGGCGCCGCTCGCCGGCATTGGGCTGATATACATCGTGTTCTTCTTCGGCGGGTGTTCAACCGCGAAGGTGGCGAGCATCCGTGGCTGTTTCTCGTCGAGAAGATCGTGTCGGTGGTCGTGTGGATCGGCATGGTACTCACGCTGTTGGGCATTCAGAACGCCGTGATCGCGTGGATGGACAGCGTGAGCTTTGGCGTCGGTAATGCGCATATGACGCTGCTGTCGCTGATCACGGGGCTGTTGCGGGTCGCTGTCACGTTGATCGTCGCGATGTGGCCCGGCTCGTCATTCGAAGATCGCCTGATGCGCTCGAAGACGCTCGACGCGAATCTGAAGGTCGTGGTCGCGCGCGTCGGCCGAGCCGCCTTCGTGCTGGCGGCGATCCTGATCAGCCTGTCGATCGTCGGCATCGACATCACGGTGCTCGGCGTGTTCGGCGGCGTGCTCAGCTTCGGGATCGGCTTCGGCATGCAGAAGATCGCGAGCAACTATGTATCGGGCTTCATCATCCTTCTCGATCGCTCGTTGCGGATCGGCGACACGATCAACGTGAGCGGGCTGCAGGGCCGCGTCACGCAGATCCGCACACGCTATACCGTGGTGCGCGGACTCGACGGCATCGAGACGCTGATTCCGAACGAAAAGCTGATCACCGACGTCGTGCAGAACCAGTCGTCGTATCTGACCCGCGGCTATGCGCGGGCGGCCGTGCAGATCGCCTACACATCCGACGTCGAGCCGGCGATGACGCTGCTCGCCCAGGCCGCCGCCGACGTGCCGCGGGTGTTGCGCGAACCGGGGCCGACGCCATTTCTGGTCGGCTTTGGCCGGGACGGCATCAATCTCGAGTTGGGGTTTCTGGATCGAAGATGCGGTGAGCGGCACGTGGCGTGCTCTCAACCGTCAACTGCAATATCTGGCGTCTCTTTTCCGAGCACGGCATCACTATTGCGCTCCCGCAACGCGAGGTACGCATCGTCGGTCAGGCAAGCGGCGCAATGCCGCACCCGGTGGCGATGACCGATCCGGTTTCCGACACCACGCGTCCGATCCCGCGCTCAGGCCCGCCAACCGTGCCGCCAACGACGGCCGTTAAGCCCCATTTCGCGCCGCGGCAAGGCATGCGCCAGTGCCCAGGCAACCGCTATCGACTTGATTGCGCACAAAAAATCCCTATTTGTTACAAACACTTGGAACCGTTCAAGTAGAATATCGTCCTATCCCGCTGTATGCTTTCACTTTCATGACACGCGCGCCGCGTGTGCTTCGTATCTCTCGTTCTGCAGGTAACTTACCTTGTTGAATTCTTTGCTCGATTTCCTTGCCCACGGGCTGCTGCGTTTCTCGTGGTGGCAACTCGTCGTGTACACGCTGATCGTGACGCACATCACGATTATCGGCGTGACCGTCTATCTGCATCGCTGCCAGGCGCATCGCGCGCTGGATCTGCACCCGATCGCCAGTCATTTTTTCCGCTTCTGGCTGTGGATGAGCACCGGCATGCTGACCGGCCAGTGGGCCGCGATTCACCGCAAGCACCACGCGAAATGCGAGACCGAAGAGGATCCGCACAGCCCGCAGACGCGCGGCATCTGGAAGGTGCTGCTCGAAGGCGCCGAGCTCTATCGCACCGAAGCGAAAAACGAAGAAACGATGCGCAAGTTCAGTCACGGTACACCGAACGACTGGATGGAGCGCAACGTCTACACGAAGTACCCGATTCTTGGCGTGAGCCTCATGATGGTGATCAACGTCGCGCTGTTCGGCGTCGTCGGCCTGACCATCTGGGCCGTGCAGATGGTGTGGATCCCTTTCTGGGCCGCGGGCGTGGTCAACGGCCTCGCGCACTTCTGGGGCTATCGCAACTTCAATTCGTCGGATGCGAGCACCAACATTTTCCCGTGGGGCATCATCATCGGTGGCGAAGAGCTGCATAACAATCACCACACGTATGCGACGTCGGCGAAGCTGTCGAACAAGTGGTACGAGTTCGACATTGGCTGGATGTACATCCGCATCATGCAGGCGTTTCGTCTGGCCAAAGTGAAGAAGGTCGCACCGACGCCGCGGCTGACCACCGGCAAGCTCGTGCTCGATCAGGACACGCTGCAGGCCGTGCTCGCGAACCGCTACGAAGTGATGGCGCGTTACGCGAAAGCGATCAAGCGCGCATACCGCCAGGAGCTCGCGCATCTGAAGGAAGTCGGCGCGCGCGAAAAGTATCAGGTGATGCGTGGTGCGCGCAGCTGGTTCCACAAGGAAGAGGCGGGCCTGAACGAGCCGCAGAAGCTCCAGCTGCCGCAGATTTTCGCGAACAGCCAGAAGCTGAAGACCTACATCGACATGCGCAACGAACTGGCGGCAATGTGGGAGCGCTCCAACGCGTCGCGCGAGCAATTGCTGGTGCAATTGCAGGACTGGTGCCATCGCGCAGAGCAGAGCGGTATCAAGGCGCTGCAAGACTTCGCGATGCGGCTGCGTCGCTATGCCTGAAATCCATTAAAATTTCAGGACGTCACAAAACCCCGCGCTGGCGGGGTTTTGCATTTATGGGCCGTGGAAATGCATTGCGCGTGTAGCGCGATCGGCAAGCCGCGGCGGCCAGGTGGAGGGCAGAGGAGATGATGGAGCAGCAGGCGATCAGGACCGTCGAATTCGATCGGCCTCAGGCGCAGGGCACGACCTGCGGGATCGGGCAGGCGTGGGCGAAGGTGCCCGAGACGCCGTCGGCGGAAGAAAAGCGGGCGCTGAAGGCGCGCATTCGCGAATTACTCAAGCGCGAGAAAGCGGTGCTGGTCGCGCACTATTATGTCGACGCCGAATTGCAGGAACTCGCCGACGAAACCGGCGGTTGCGTGGCCGATTCGCTGGAAATGGCGCGCTTCGGCCGCGATCACGAGGCGCAGACGCTGGTGGTCGCGGGCGTGCGCTTCATGGGCGAGACCGCAAAAATCCTCAGTCCAGACAAGCGCGTTCTGATGCCGGATCTGGATGCGACCTGTTCGCTCGACCTCGGTTGTCCGGTCGACGAGTTCTCGGCGTTCTGCGACGCACACCCGGACCGCACGGTGGTCGTGTACGCGAACACGAGCGCGGCCGTGAAGGCGCGCGCGGACTGGATGGTGACGTCGTCGATCGGGTTGGAGATCGTCGCCGATCTGCATGCGCGCGGCGAGAAGATCATCTGGGCGCCGGACCGTCATCTCGGCAGCTTCATCCAGGGCAAGACCGGCGCGGACATGCTGATGTGGCAGGGCTCGTGCCTCGTGCACGACGAATTCAAGGGCATCGAACTCGATCTGCTGCGCGCCGATTATCCGCACGCGAAGGTGCTCGTGCATCCGGAGTCGCCGGCCAACGTGGTCGCCCAGGCGGACGTGGTCGGCTCGACCACGCAGTTGATCGACGCCGCGCAGAAGCTCGACGCGACGCACTTCATCGTCGCGACCGACCTCGGCATCCTGCACAAGATGCAACTCGCCGCGCCCGGCAAGACGCTGATTGCCGCGCCGACGGCCGGCAACAGCGCGACCTGCAAGAGCTGCGCGCATTGCCCGTGGATGGCGATGAACGGACTCGCCAATCTGGCCGATGTGCTCGAGCGCGGCCACAACGAAATCTTCGTCGAGCGTGGGATCGGCGAGCGTGCGCGTCGACCTATCGATCGCATGCTCGATTTCGCGGCGCGTCACAAGAAGCGCGTGCAGGCGAGCGGCGATCTCGCGCGCGACGCGCAACTGTATTCGAATGTGGGGGCAGCGTAATGAAGGTGGTGGAGAAGGCGCCTGAGCAGGTAGTGGCGCGCGAAGGGGCCGACGCAGTGTCGCCGCTTTTCGCGGCGATTCACGCGCAATATGGCGTGGCGTTCGACGCGGCGCTCGCACGCAATGTCGCCGATGCACTCGCCGAAGATATCGGCACCGGCGATCAGACCGGCCGCCTCGTGCCTGCCGATGACGTTCGCGACGCGCGCATCATCGTGCGCGAGGAAGCGGTACTGTGCGGCGTGCCGTGGTTCGATGCGGTGATGCGCGCGGTCGATCCTCGCATCGTAGTTCAATGGCGTTACCGCGAGGGCGACCGCATGAGCGCCGACACGACGGTCTGCGATCTTCGCGGGCCGGTGCGCGCGCTGCTGACCGCCGAGCGCAACGCGGTGAATTTCCTGCAGCTGCTGTCGGGCGTGGCGAGCGCGACGCGCCGCTATGTCGACGCGATTGCTCACACGCACGCGCGCGTTCTCGATACGCGCAAGACGCTCCCGGGCTTGCGGCTCGCGCAGAAGTACGCGGTGCGCATCGGCGGCGGTGCGAACCAGCGGCTCGCGCTGTACGACGGCATTCTGATCAAGGAAAACCATATCGCCGCGGCCGGCGGCGTGGGCGCGGCGATGGACGCGGCGTTCGCGTTGAATGCGGGCGTGCCGATCCAGATCGAAGTCGAAACGCTCGAACAACTGGAAACTGCGCTCGCGCATGGCGCGCAGTCGATCCTGCTCGACAACTTCTCGTTCGACATGATGCGCGACGCGGTTCGCATCACGGCCGGGCGCGCGGTGCTCGAAGTGTCCGGCGGCGTGAATTTCGAGACCGTGCGCACGATCGCGGAGACTGGCGTGGACCGCGTGTCGATTGGCGCACTGACCAAAGACGTGCGCGCGACCGACTACTCGATGCGGATCGTTTGAGCGCCACGCGTTTTAGCGCGACAGTCGACGCTCGTGACGACTCAACAAGGCCATTGCCGGAGCTTACCGGCAATGGCCTTGTCGTTTGTGGCGTCGTTTCAGCGTGTACCTCGGCCCAAGGCTGTCAGGTATTCGGCCTGCGTACATACTTCGGCGTGAGCACCGTCGGTAGCGCCTTGGGTAATGTGGACGGCCAGTCGCGGCTGAAATGCAGGCCGCGGCTTTCGCGCCGCGAGCGCGCGCTGTCCACGATCAGCGACGCCACATCGACCAGATTGCGCAGTTCCAGCAGATCGCGGCTCACCTTGAAGTTCGCGTAGTACTCGTGGATCTCGTCGCGCAGCAACGCGAGCCGATGCTTCGCGCGCTCGAGTCGCTTGTCGGTGCGCACGATACCGACGTAGTTCCACATCAGCCGGCGCAGTTCGTCCCAGTTGTGCGCGACCACGACCTCCTCGTCCGGATCGGACACGCGGCTTTCGTCCCAGGCCGGCAGCGGCGCGTGAACGGCGGCAGCGAAGCCTTCCTCTTCGATCGCCTTGGCGGCGGAGCGGCCGATCACGAGGCATTCGAGCAGCGAATTGCTGGCAAGTCGGTTCGCACCGTGCAGGCCGGTGCAGGACGTTTCGCCGACCGCGTAGAGACCCGCGATATCGGTGCGGCCCGCCAGATCGGTGACGACGCCGCCGCACGTGTAATGTGCGGCCGGTACCACTGGAATCGGCTCTTTCGTGATGTCGATGCCGAACTCGAGGCAGCGTGCCAGGATCGTCGGGAAATGCTCGTGCAGGAACGCGGCCGGCTGGTGGCTGATGTCGAGGTACACGCAATCGATGCCGCGTTTCTTGATCTCGAAGTCGATCGCCCGCGCGACGATGTCGCGCGGCGCAAGCTCCGCGCGCTCGTCGTGATTGGGCATGAAGCGCGTGCCATCCGGCAGTTTCAGAATGCCGCCTTCGCCGCGCACTGCTTCCGAAATCAGGAACGACTTCGCGTACGGGTGAAACAGGCACGTCGGGTGGAACTGGATGAATTCCATGTTCGACACGCGGCAGCCGGCGCGCCATGCCATCGCGATGCCGTCGCCGGTCGCGGTGTCGGGGTTGGTCGTGTACAGGTAGACCTTGCCGGCGCCGCCGGTCGCGAGCACCGTATGCGGCGCTTCGATCGTAACGGTGCGGCCGCTTTGCAGATCGAGCGCATACAGACCATGGCAGCGGCGGCCGGGCAGGCCGAGGCGTTCGGACGTGATCAGGTCGATTGCGTGATGGTCTTCGAACAGCGTGATGTTCGGATGCTGGCGCACCTGCTCGCTGAGCGTGGCGACGACCGCATGGCCGGTCGCGTCGGCCGCGTGAATGATCCGGCGATGGCTATGGCCGCCTTCGCGCGTCAAATGAAAGCCCAGTTCGGCGGCCTCGTCTTTCGTGAACGGCACGCCCTGTCCGATCAGCCATTCGATCGCGGCGCGCCCATGCTCGACGATAAAGCGTGTCGCCGCCTCGTCGCACAGGCCGCCGCCTGCGGTCAGCGTATCGCGCACGTGATTCTCGACGCTGTCCGCCGAATCGAGCACCGCGGCGATGCCGCCTTGCGCCCAGTCGCTCGCGCCTTCGGTCAGCGATCGCTTGGCGATCACAGCAACGCGCCGTGTCTGCGCGAGATTGAGCGCGACGCTCAAACCAGCCAGACCGCTACCGACAATCGCCACATCGAATTCCATTGCCCACATCTCCGTCTTTCGTTTTGCGATGACGGCGCGCGAACCGCACGCCGCGAAAACGACAAAGGATACGCGCCGCATCGCCCTGGCGAAAGCTGGCCGAACGGAATAGGGCGATTCGCGCGCGCCTTGCGGAGCTATCGCGAGGTCCGTGCAAAAACAAAAAAGCCTCGCACGAATGCGAGGCTTTTCATGTTTTTGCCTTCGTCAGGCTGGAGAGCCAAGATTACTTGATCTTGGTTTCCTTGTAGTCAACGTGCTTGCGGATGACCGGATCAAATTTCTTGATCAGCATCTTTTCCGGCATGTTGCGTTTGTTCTTCGTGGTCGTGTAGAAGTGACCCGTGCCTGCGGTCGATTCCAGCTTGATCTTGTCGCGTGCGCCTTTCGCCATGATTTACTCCTTAGGCTTCACCGCGTGCGCGCAAATCTGCGAGCACAGCGTCGATACCGTTCTTGTCGATCAGGCGCAGGCCGGCGTTCGAAACGCGCAGACGCACCCAACGGTTTTCGCTTTCCACCCAGATACGGCGGTTTTGCAGGTTCGGCAGGAACCGGCGCTTGGTCTTGTTGTTCGCGTGGGAAACGTTGTTGCCGCTCATCGGCGCTTTCCCAGTTACTTGGCATACGCGTGCCATGAGAGCACTCCTAATACGCTAATTCTGAGTTCGAACGCCGTGAAAGTTTCCCGAAAAGAGCCGCGCTGAAAGTGTGCGAAGTTGCGCCGAATTTGCATTGAGACACTTCGCTACCACAGCTGCCTGACCTTTGCGGAACGCCTTGATGGCTTCGGAACAGGGGGTTGGAAATAGGCAAACCGGAATTCTAGCAGAAAAAAAGCCGCAAAATCAAACCTTATTTGCGATGCGGGATGCTGCGCCGTACGGCGGCCATTCCGCTTCCCGCGCTCGGGCGGGCTTGCGCGCGAGCCCCGGCCAGCCGGCGCGGGCGAACGAATATACGGTGTCCGCGCCGATCACCAGATGATCGATCAACTGCACATCGACGAGCGCGAGCGCGTCGCGCAGCGTCTGCGTGAGGCGGCAGTCGCTGGCACTCGGCTCGACGGCGCCGGACGGATGATTATGCGCGACGATCAGGCTGGCCGCGTTCGCGGCGAGCGCCCGCCGCACGATCTCGCGCGGATACACGGCCATGCGCGTGAGCGAGCCGCGCGCGCTTTCCTCGCAGCGGATCAGCCGATGCCGGGCGTCGAGAAACAGCGACACGAACACCTCCTGCGGCTGTCCGCCGATCAGAAGGCGCAGATAACTTTCGACCGCTTCGGGCGAATTCATTAGCGGGCGCTTGCGCATCTTGTCGACGAGCGAGCGACGCGCCATTTCCATGATCGCGAGTAATTGCGCTTTTTTCGCGGGGCCGATGCCGCGAATGCCGTCGAAGTCCGCATAAGTCGCGTCGAGCATCGCGCGCAGGGAGCCGAAGCGATCCAGCAGCGCCCGCGCGACGCTGAACACGTCGTGACCGGGCAGGCCAGAGCCGAGCACGAGCGCGATCATTTCGGTGTCCGACAGCACGTCGGGGCCCTGCTCGATCAGTCGCTCGCGCGGCATGTCGCGCCGGAGCCATTTACCCCGAAACAGTTGCCGCCGGCAGCGGGCGGTGGAGTCGGCGGCTTCTGACGGGGCCTCGGCCGACCGATTCGCGGCGGCTTTCACGCCGCCTCCGGCGCGTGCCGGCGCCTTCGGTCGTCGCAGCGTTGGCGCAGGTGTTTCGTCGATTGTGCTGGCGAAATCAGCCATATATATAGAGTCCTCCGCGTAAGGTTGACGGCGCACGCGGCGCAATGCGCCGCCGGGCCGTGCCGCCCTCGCGCGCGACGGACTCAAGCCGGCGCCCGCTAGGTGGCTTACAATAGACACTTTGCGCACGGCACGCCGACGGTTTGCCACACGCGTCGACTGCCCCGCGGCGCACGCGTGCAGCGCTTCGACTGAGCGAGCATTGCATGAGCATCATCGATATTTCCGAGGTGAAACCCGGTTCACACGTCACGCTGCATTACCGGCTTTCCCTTGCCGATGGCGCCGAAGTGATCAACACGTTCAACGACAAGCCGGCCACGCTGCTGCTCGGCGCCGGTCAACTGGCGCCGCCGCTGGAAGATATTTTGCTGGGTTTGAAGGTGGGCCGCCATTCGACCTTTCAGCTAGCGCCGGGCCAGGCGTTCGGCCCGCGCAATCCGGATCTGATCCAGCGCGTGTCCCTCGCCACGCTGCGGGAGAACAGCATGATCGGCGAGGATTTTTCCCCGGGTGACCTGGTCGAATTCAACGCGCCGGGCGGCGGGCGCTATGCCGGCGTACTGAAGGAAGTTGGCGAAACGTCGGCCCTATTCGATTTCAATCACCCGCTTGCCGGCCAGGCGCTGGCGTTTGAAGTGAAAATCATCGGGATTCTGTAAACATGAGCATCACGGATACGACTCTTGCCGAAGCGGAGATCCTGCTGGCCCAGCCGCGCGGGTTCTGCGCCGGCGTCGACCGGGCGATCGAGATCGTCGAGCGGGCCATCAAGCTGTATGGCTCGCCGATCTACGTGCGTCACGAAATCGTCCATAACGCCTATGTGGTCGAAGACCTGCGCAAGAAGGGAGCGATCTTCATCGAGAACCTGGACGAAGTGCCGGCGGGCAACACGGTGATCTTCAGCGCGCATGGCGTGTCGAAGGCCGTGCGCTCGGAGGCCGAGTCGCGCGGGCTGCGGGTGTACGACGCCACCTGTCCGCTCGTGACCAAGGTGCATATCGAAGTCGCGAAGATGCGCCAGGACGGTTTCGACATCGTGATGATCGGCCACAAGGGCCACCCGGAAGTCGAAGGCACGATGGGCCAGGCGGCCGAGGGCATGCATCTGGTCGAGGACATCGAGGATGTGCAGGCGTTGCAGCTCGCCGATCCGGAGCGGATCGCCTTCGTCACGCAAACCACGCTGTCGGTCGACGACGCCGCCGAAATCATCGGCGCGCTGAAGGCCAAGTACCCGTCCATCCGTGAGCCGAAGAAGCAGGACATCTGCTACGCCACGCAGAATCGCCAGGACGCAGTGAAGTTCATGGCGCCGCAGTGCGATGTCGTGATCGTCGTCGGCAGTCCGAACAGCTCGAATTCGAACCGCTTGCGCGAGCTCGCCGAGAAGCTCGGCGTGCCAGCCTATATGGTCGATTCGCCCGATCAGATCGATCCGCTTTGGGTCGAGGGCAAGCGCCGCATTGGCGTGACCGCCGGTGCGTCGGCGCCGGAGGTGCTGGCGCAGGCGGTGATCGCGCGTTTGCGCGAACTGGGTGTGCGCAACGTGCGCGCGCTCGAGGGCATCGAGGAAAACATCGCGTTTCCGCTGCCACGCGGGCTCGGTCTGCCAGCCTGACAATCCGTTAGCTACACTGAAAGGAAAGCGCGCCCGTGGGCGCGCTTTTTTTATGCCCGTGCCGACGAACCTCTGATTAAATTAAGTGCCACATCGAATGACCGGTCAACTTTCGGTGGTCTCGCGCACAAATTATCTTGAATTGTGATCGGGCTTTTATAGATTTTGGCACCATACGTCCCCGTTTTAAGCTCGCCAAAGCCTTAAGACGGATTGAGCATGCACTGAATTGGTGCAATTTACCGAGCGCGCGCTAAATGGTCATACCCGACGCAAAGCCCGGCCTATCCGGGATTCGCGCCGATCGCCCGCAACACTTGATGCCAGCGGGTTCGGCGCCGGTGCAACTGGTGCACGAAATCGGATCGCAACCAGGTTGCGCCTTTTAACGGATTTCGCTCTCAAAATCAGGTTGCAATGCAGGAAAACCCCACCGGTTCAACAATATTGCCACCCGCATAATTGGAGTTACAATGCGCGCGTTCTCAAGGCCTTGAGGTCCTGGACAGTGGATTTTGCAAGGCGCAGGAGACCTTACTTGATGCGAGTCAAATTTGCTTACGCCGTGTCCATCGCGGCCACGGTTGCGATGCTGACCGCGTGCGGCAAGAAACAGGATGGCGAAGCGGGAACGGGCGCATCGGGGGCCTCGGCCGCGGCGGTTGCCGCCGCGAGCGAAGCGACTATCGTGAAGATCGGTCATGCGGCTCCGTTGACGGGCGGCATCGCGCACCTGGGCAAGGACAACGAAAATGGGGCGCGCCTCGCGGTCGAAGAAATCAATGCGCAGGGTTTGACGATCGACGGTCGCAAGATCCAGCTGCAACTCGACGCGCAGGACGATGCGGCGGACCCGAAAACCGGCACCGCCGTCGCGCAGAAGCTGGTCGACGATCACGTGGTCGCGGTGATCGGACACCTGAACTCCGGGGTCTCGATTCCGGCGTCGAAGATCTATAGCGACGCGAGCATCGTCGAGATCTCGCCGTCGTCGACGAATCCGGCCTATACGCAGCAAGGGTTCAAGACGACCTATCGGGTGGTCGCGACCGACGCGCAGCAGGGTCCGGCGCTCGCCAATTACGCGACGAAGGCGCTGGGCGCCAAACGCATCGCGGTCGTGGACGATGCGACCGCCTACGGCAAAGGTCTCGCGGACGAGTTCACGAAGACCGCCGAGGCGGGCGGCGCGAAGATCGTCGCGCGGGAGGCGACGAGCGACAAGGCAACGGATTTCCGGGCCATTCTCACGAAGATCAAGAGTGTTCAGCCGGACGCCATCATGTTCGGCGGCATGGACGCGACGGGCGGGCCGTTTACGAAGCAGGCGGCGGCGCTCGGTATCAGGGCAAAAATCCTTGGCGGCGACGGTGTGTGTACCGACAAGGTAGGTGAGCTGGCGGGTACCGCCGTGCAAAACCTGGTCTGTTCGGAAGCAGGACTCGCACTTTCGAAAATGACCAATGGAGCGGACTTCGAAAAGAAGTACGAGGACCGCTTCCACACGCCGGTGCAGATTTACGCGCCGTTCACGTATGACGCTGTGTACGTGATCGTCGATGCAATGAAGCGCGCTAATTCTATCGAGGCGCCCAAGGTGCTGGCTGCGATGCCTTCGACCGATTACAACGGGGTAATCGGCCACATCGCGTTCGACGACAAGGGTGATTTGAAAGAGGGCGCCATTACGCTTTACGACTTCAAGGACGGCAAGAAAGCAGTGCTCGACGTCGTAAAGATGTGATGACGGGAAGTTCGGCCTGACGGCACCGACACCATCCAACGGTGCCGTTTTTGCATCCGCCCAAGGTGAGCTCGCGACCGCATCACGGTCGTCAGGGCAAGCCGGCAACGGATAACCCTTACCGGTCTTTTACATCAGTACCCGCAGTGCCGTTGAGATTCGTAGCGCATCACCGCCCACCGGCAGATGAAAAACGCGAATCCAGTCGCACGGGCTAAGGAGCATTAAATGGATATCTTCATCCAGCAGATCATCAATGGACTGGTGCTTGGCAGTGTCTACGCCATCATCGCACTGGGCTATACGATGGTTTACGGCATTCTGGGCATCATCAACTTCGCCCACGGCGACGTGTTGATGGTGGGCGCGATGGTTGCGCTCTCCGCCATAGGTGTGCTGCAGAACCACTTCCCCGGCCTCGGCAATGTGCTGACGCTCGTGATCGCGTTGATCATCGCGGCGGCGGTCTGCGCGGTGGTCGGCTACACGATCGAGCGGGTCGCCTACCGGCCGTTGCGGCGTGCGCCGCGTCTCGCGCCGCTGATCACCGCGATCGGTGTATCGATTCTGCTGCAGACGCTCGCGATGATGATCTGGTCGCGCAATCCGCTGCCGTTCCCGCAGCTGTTGCCCACCGACCCGCTCAACGTGATCAAGGCCACCGACACGACGCCCGGCGCCGTGATCTCGATGACTGAAATCGTGATCATCGTGGCGGCGTTCCTCGTGATGGGCGGCCTCCTGCTGCTCGTGCACAAGACCAGGCTCGGCCGTGCGATGCGCGCGATCGCCGAGAACCCGAACGTCGCGAGTCTGATGGGTGTGAACCCGAACTTCGTGATTTCGGCGACCTTCATGATCGGCTCGGCGCTGGCTGCGCTCGCCGGCGTGATGATCGCGTCCGAATACGGCAACGCGCACTTCTACATGGGCTTCATCCCTGGCCTGAAGGCCTTTACCGCGGCGGTGCTCGGCGGTATCGGCAATCTCGGCGGCGCGATGGTCGGCGGCGTGCTCCTCGGCCTGATCGAACAGTTGGGTGCCGGCTATATCGGCGACCTCACGGGCGGCGTGTTCGGCAGTAACTACCAGGACGTGTTCGCGTTCATCGTGCTGATCGTCGTGCTGGTGTTCCGTCCGTCGGGCCTGCTCGGCGAACGTGTCGCGGATCGCGCCTGATCCCGGGCCACAAGGAGTTAACAATCATGACCTCAATTCAACCGATCGAGCCGTCCACGACGCTCATCCCCGAAAAGAACCGCACGAAGACGCTGACTATCGGTATTCTCACGGCGATCTTCGTGATCGCGGCGCCGATGGTCATCGGCGCCGCGGGCGGCAACTACTGGGTCCGCGTGCTCGACTTCGCGATGCTGTACGTGATGCTCGCGCTGGGCCTGAACGTGGTGGTCGGCTTTGCCGGCCTGCTGGACTTGGGCTACATCGCGTTCTACGCGATCGGCGCCTACACGGCCGCGCTGCTGAGCTCACCGCACCTCGCGACGCAATTCGCGTGGATCGCGCATCTCGCGCCGAACGGCATCCACGTGCCGATCTGGATCATCGCGCCGATCGCGATGGCGCTCGCCGCGATGTTCGGGATTCTGCTCGGTGCGCCGACACTGCGTCTGCGTGGCGACTACCTCGCGATCGTGACCCTCGGCTTCGGGGAAATCGTGCGGATCTTCATGAACAACCTCGACCGTCCGGTGAACATCACCAACGGCCCGAAGGGGATCACCGGGATCGATCCGGTGTCCGTCGGCGGCTTCAGCCTCGCGCAGACACACTCGCTGTTCGGCATGCAGTTTCCGTCGGTGTACCTGTACTACTACCTGTTCGTGCTGTGCGCGCTGTTCGTGATCTGGACCTGTACGCGTCTGCAGCATTCGCGCATCGGCCGCGCGTGGGCCGCGATCCGCGAAGACGAAATCGCGGCCAAGGCAATGGGCATCAATACCCGTAACGTGAAGCTGCTTGCGTTCGCGATGGGCGCGTCGTTCGGCGGCCTGTCGGGCGCGATGTTCGGCTCGTTCCAGGGTTTCGTGTCGCCGGAATCGTTCACGTTCTGGGAATCGGTCGTGGTGCTCGCCTGCGTGGTGCTCGGCGGCATGGGCCACATTCCGGGCGTGATCCTCGGCGCGGTGCTGCTCGCGGTGTTCCCCGAGTTCCTGCGCTCGACGATGGGTCCGCTGCAGAACATGATCTTCGGCCATGAAATCGTCGATACCGAAGTGATCCGTCAGTTGCTGTACGGCCTCGCGATGGTCGTGATCATGCTGTACCGCTCGGAAGGCCTGTGGCCCGCGCCGAAGCACGAAGACAGGATTGCGAAGCTGGCGAAGCGTGGCGGCAAGAAGCCGGTGCGCGCATAAGGTCCGGTGGAGAAAAAGACATGAGCGATAACGTAAGCAACAACGCAGCGATCCGTCTGTCGGTGAAGGGCGTCAACAAGCGCTTCGGCGGGCTGCAAGCGCTTTCCGAGGTCGGCCTGCAGATCCGCGCGGGCGAGATCTACGGTCTGATCGGCCCGAACGGCGCCGGCAAGACCACCTTCTTCAATGTGATCACGGGTCTGTACACGCCGGATTCAGGCGAGTTCAAGCTCGACGGCGAGAGCTACACGCCGACCGCGGTCTATCAGGTCGCGAAGGCGGGCATTGCGCGCACGTTCCAGAACATCCGTCTGTTCGGCGGCATGACCGCGCTCGAAAACGTGATGGTCGGCCGTCATGTGCGCACGAAGCACGGTCTGCTCGGCGCGGTGTTCCAGACGCCGGCCGAACGCCAGGAAGAGCGCGAGATCAAGGAGCGCGCGCTCGAACTGCTCGACTACGTCGGCATTACGCAGTACGCGGACTATACGTCGCGCAACCTGTCGTATGGCCACCAGCGGCGGCTCGAAATCGCGCGTGCGCTGGCGACCGATCCGAAGCTGCTCGCGCTCGACGAACCGGCGGCCGGCATGAACGCCACCGAGAAGGTCGAGCTGACCAGGCTGCTCGACAAGATCCGTGCGGACGGCAAGACGATTCTGCTCATCGAACACGACGTGAAGCTCGTGATGGGTCTGTGCAATCAGATGACGGTGCTCGACTACGGCAAGGTGATTGCGCAAGGTCTGCCGCAGGACGTGCAGAAGGATGCGAAGGTGATCGAAGCTTATCTGGGTGCGGGGGTCCACTGATGTCCACGACGCAAGCAATGTTGAAAATCAAGGGCCTGCAGGTCAACTACGGTGGCATCCAGGCGGTCAAGGGTGTCGACCTCGAGGTCGGGCAGGGCGAACTCGTCACGCTGATCGGCGCGAACGGCGCGGGCAAAACCACGACGATGAAGGCGATCACCGGCCTGAAGGCGTATGCGGCCGGCGACATCGAGTACATGGGTCAGTCGATCAAGGGCCTGCCCGCGCATGAGCTTCTGAAGCGCGGTCTCGCGATGGTGCCGGAAGGGCGCGGCATTTTCGCGCGCATGTCGATCGTCGAGAACATGCAGATGGGTGCGTATCTGCGCAACGATGTCGATGGCATCAAGTCGGACGTCGAGCGCATGTTCGGCTTCTTTCCGCGTCTGAAGGAGCGTGCATCGCAATACGCGGGCACGCTGTCGGGCGGCGAGCAGCAGATGCTCGCGATGGCACGCGCGATCATCTCGCGGCCCAAACTGCTGCTGCTCGACGAACCGTCGATGGGTCTGTCGCCGATCATGGTCGAGAAGATCTTCGAAGTGGTGCGCCTGATTTCCTCTGAAGGCATGACCGTGCTGCTCGTCGAGCAGAACGCGCGGCTCGCGCTGCAGGCGGCGAATCGCGGCTACGTGATGGACTCCGGTCTGATCACGATGTCGGGCGATGCGAAGCAGATGCTCGACGATCCGAAGGTTCGGGCCGCCTATCTGGGTGAATGAGTGGGTGAATGAGTGGGTGAATAGTTGGACGTATGCCCTTTGCGCACACGTCCGGCTTGCAACGCGCCCCGCGATGCAATGTCGCGGGGCGCGTTTTATTTTTCTGGTTGGGACGTGAATTAAGGGAGTCGCCCGATAACCGAACTGATTTCGTCTTTTGTGAACGCACGCAGCGTTTGCGAGCGGACATTGCCGGCCGAGCCGAGTGCGAAGCCGAAGGCGAGGAAGCTCTGCTCGTCTGCCGCTTCGACGACCGAGACAACGTCGTATGCCCCTAACGTCCAGTAGATCTGCTTCATCTCGCAGCCAAAAGATTTCGCCATTTCCGCCGCCTGCCCGGCTCGCTCTGCACTGTTCTTGATCGTGCGGATACCCTGATCCGTAAATTGCAGGAGCACCACATAAGTCGCCATGAAGATTCCCCTTAGGATTCCAACGCGTTGGGACTCAGACGCATGAGCCGCCCCCGGGGGGGAAGGGTCGCGATTCGCCGCAAACCTGTCTTTCCAGCGCCGGCGTCGTCTCGTGCGTAAACGATTTTAGGCAATCCGACTGCTCGCCATCTGCTATTTGTCCGAATCCGCCGATATGTGCGCTGCTTCCGGGAGAACCATTGAAAAAGCCGCATGCGTCAAGCAACGCATGCGGCTTTCTTTAATCAGGCGTACGACGCGAATCAACTGGCCGGGGCCGCGTCGGCGTATTGGCCGAGCCGCTTGCCGAGGCTGATCACCGCATCGGTGCGATACCCGAGCGCATCGTAGAACGCCCGTATTTCAGCCGTTGCCGACGACAGTACCTGCAGGTTCAGCTTCGGACAACCAAGCTTCGTCAACTCGCTCTCGACGTGCGCGACGAGCCGCGTGCCGATGCCATGACGTCGCAGCGATGCGTCGACCGCGAGCGAATACAGCCAGCCGCGGTGTCCATCATAGCCGCCCATTACGGTGCCGACGATGCGTCCATCGAGCACCGCGACGAAGAACAGCTCCGGTTGCGTCGCGAGCTTGTTGGCGATCGACAGACGCGGGTTGCGCTGCGGTCGCGTCACGTCGCGATGCTCGGGAAACACGTCCTGCCATAGCGCAATCACGGCTTCGGTATCGGTCGCGTCGAAGCGGCGGATCGACAGCGTCGTGTTCGTTGTCATCGGTGCGCTCCGTGGTTGATTACAGCGAGTCGAGAACCGAGCGCAGCATCGCCAGCATCTGGTCGATTTCTTCGGTCGTCACGTTAAGCGCCGGCATGAAGCGCAGCAGGTTCGGACGCGCGGCGTTCAGCAGCACGCCGTCGGGTTGCATGTCGCGCGCCTTCTCGACAATCTGGTTGCCGATGTCCTTGCCGAGCAGCAGCGCGCGCAGCAGACCCTCGCCGCGCTCGCCCTTGAAGCCGCGCTCCTCGGACAGCTCGAGCAGCTTCGTGCGCAGATATTCGCCGCGCGAGCGCACGCCTTCGAGGAAGCCCGGCGCCGTCAGCTGCGAGATCACCGAGTAGCCGACCGCGGTCATCAGCGGATTGCCGTTGTAGGTGCCGCCCTGATCGCCCGCTTCGAACACGGCGATTTCCGCCTTCGACAGCAGCGCCGCGAGCGGCACGCCGCCGCCGATGCCTTTGCCGAGCGTCATGATGTCCGGCTCGATGCCCGACAGCTGATACGCGAACAGCGTGCCGGCGCGACCGCAGCCGCTTTGCACTTCGTCGACGATCAGCAAGATGTTGTGTTTTTTCGTCAGCTCGCGCAGTTGCTGCATGAACTCGCGGGTTGCGGGGATCACGCCGCCTTCGCCCTGGATCGGCTCGAGCATCACCGCGACGGTCTTCGCGTTGATCAGCTTTTCCACCGACGCGATGTCGTTCAGGTCCGCCTTCGGGAAGCCCGGCACCTGCGGCGCGTAGATCGTGTCCCAGCCCGGCTTGCCGCTGGCCGACATCGTCGCGAGCGTGCGGCCGTGGAAGCTGTGGTCGAACGTGATGATCTCGAACGCGCCGTCCTTGAACTTCCTGCCCCACTTGCGCGCGAGCTTGATCGCGCCTTCGTTCGCCTCGGCGCCGCTGTTCGCGAAGAACACCTTGTCGAAGCAGCTGTGCTGCGTGAGCAGGCCCGCGAGCTTCGCCATCGGCTCGTTGTAGAACGCCGGCGACGGGTTGATCAGCAGCTTGGCCTGCTGGTTCAGCGCTTCGATCATGCCGTCGTTGCAGTGGCCGAGGCAATTGACCGCCCAGCCCTGAATGAAATCCAGGTAGCGCTTGCCGTTGTTGTCGTAAAGCCACGAGCCTTTGCCGTGCGTGAAAACGATTTCAGGTCGGTTCGTGATGTACATCAGCGAATCGATTGGATACTCATTGAAATTCATGACGGCAGGCTCCAGGCAAAAGGGTAAGAGCAGAGTGAAGAAACGGTGACGGTTTGGCCAATAAAAACGACGGCCGGAAAAACAGAAAAGCCACGGCATGCCGTGGCTTTCATGATTCGAACAGCTTGCGCCCAGGTTTTGTGTGGCGCGAGTCCGTGACGAAGCCAGCGGCGTCCCTAAGGGAGCGGCGAGCGGCGACGTCGGAATTCGGACTGGATGCGGTTCATGCGCGAAAGAATACGATAAGAAAAGCGCTGGTGTAAACCATGAATTTGCACTGGCGCTGCATCGGGGGGAATTTGCCGCCGTGCAATCAGACCGCGTTCGCGAGATCGGCCGCGCTGGTGAACGAGTCCGCGTAGAACTCGTCTTCCGGCAACTGGTGATGCTGTGTGAAGTCGCGCAGCGCCGATTCGACCATCACCGGCGCGCCGCATGCATACACCTGGTAGGCCGACAGATCGGGCAGATCCTCGATCACCGCCCGATGCACGAAGCCCGTGCGGCCCGTCCATGCGTCGCCCGCATCGGGCTCGGAGAGCACTGGCACGAACTTGAAGTTCGGAATCTCGCGCGCCCATTGCTCGGCGAGTTCGAGCAGATACAGGTCTTTCTTGCGGCGCGCGCCCCAGTAGAGCGTCATGGGGCGCGTCATGCTCTTGAACACCGCATGCTCGACGATCGCCTTCAGCGGCGCGAAGCCGGTGCCCGACGCGAGCAGCACGATCGGCTTGTCCGAGTCTTCGCGCAGGAAGAACGTGCCGAGCGGCGCTTCGAAGCGCAGGATGTCGCGCTCCTTCATCGTGTTGAACACATGGTCGGTGAACGCGCCGCCGGGCATGTGGCGGATGTGCAGTTCGACCGGGCCTTCGACGTGCGGCGCGCTCGCCATCGAATAGCTGCGGCGCTTGCCGTCCTTCAGGATGAATTCGAGGTACTGGCCGGCCAGATATTGCAGACGTTCGTTGGCGGGCAGTTGCAGCTTCACGACGATCACGTCGTCGGCCTTGCGCTCGATCGCGTTCACGCGGCACGGCAGTTTCTTGACCTGCACATCGCCGACGCCGGCCACTTCGCGGATGTCGACTTCGAGATCGGAGCACGCGCTCGCGCAGCACAGGAGCGCCATGCCGCGCGTCTTTTCGTCGTTCGACAGCGCCGACGACGAGTGCGCGCGCTGTTCGACCTCGCCGCTCACGACCGTGCCTTTGCACGAACCGCACGCGCCGTTCTTGCAGCCGTACGGCAGGCCGATGCCTTGACGCAGCGCTGCGGAGAGCACCGGTTCGTCCTGTTCTACCTGAAACTGCCGGCCGGTTTGCCGGAGCGTGACGTTAAATGCCATAAAGTGTTCGGAATCGAAAATTCGGAATCGTAATGGGACCCGCCGGATCAACCGCGCGGTACCTGTTGCGTGTGACCGCTACAATGCGCCCACCATGAAAGCGACACGAAACTTCCGCCGGCCGCGCGTGCTGATCGTAGGATGCGGCGACGTCGGCATGCGCTGCGTGCCCCTGTTGCGGCCGCGCGCGCGTATCTTCGCGTTGACGAGCCATGCCGCGCGCTGCGATGAGTTGCGCGCCGCGGGCGTGATGCCGCTCGTCGGCGATCTCGACGCGCGCGGCAGCCTCAAACGGCTCGCGCGCCTCGCGCCGACGGTGCTGCATCTCGCGCCGCCGCAGAAGTCCGGCGACGACGATCGACGCACTCGCGCGCTGCTTGCGACGTTAGGTGCCGCGGGCCGCATGAACGCTTGCGCGGCGAGGTCGTCCGTCGCGCCGATCGCGCGGTTGCGCCGTGCGCGCGCTTCAGGTCTGGACGCTGAAACACCCGATATTGTACCCGACGGGGTGCGCCGGACCGGCGCTTCGCGCGCACCGGTGCGCATCGTTTACGCGAGCACGACGGGCGTCTACGGCGATTGCGGCGGCGCGTGGATCGACGAAACGCGCGCGCCGCGGCCCGCGAATGCGCGCGCCAAACGTCGCGTGTCGGCCGAGCGGCAGTTGCGGCGCGCGACGGCGCGCGGCAGCGTCGCCACGAGCATCGCGCGGATCCCGGGCATCTATGCGCGCAACCGTCTGCCGCTCGCGCGGCTCGAAAGAGGCACGCCGGCGCTCGTCGATGCCGATGACGTCTACACGAATCACATCCACGCCGACGACCTCGCCGCGATCCTCGTGCGTCTCGCCACGCATGGCCGGCCCGCGCGCGCACTGCACGCGTCCGACGATTCGTCGCTGAAAATGGGGGAGTATTTCGACGCGGTCGCCGATGCGTTCGGGCTCGCGCGCCCACCGCGCATCACGAGAGAGCAGGCGGAGCAGCAGATCGATCCGATGCTGCTGTCGTTCATGCGCGAGTCGCGCCGGCTCGTGAACCGGCGTCTGAAGGAGGAATTGCGGGTACGTCTGCGCTATCCGAGCGTCGAGGATTTTTTGCGCGAGGCGAACGGGAAACGCGGCTAGGGCCAGCAGCAGAAACAAAATACCGCCTCGCGAGGGCCGGGTTGCCCCGCAAAGCGTATCCGCCGCACCGCATCAATGCGCCGCGCAAAACGAGCTGCGCGGTCCAACCGGCATCAGCTCAGCGCAGGCAGCACTTCCAGCAACAGGAAACACAGCATGCCGCCGATCAATGCGCCGATCAGATTCGGATGGTACTTGTGCCGCAGCCGCATGATGACCAGCAATCCGCCGACCAGTAGCAGCGCAAAGCAGATAAACGCGGTCATCGCGTGCGAAAACGCCATCGTGCCGTCGATTTGCATGGCGCCCCTCCTTGAAATCTTTGTAGTCGTTTGTTTAGACGAGTATAGGGCGACATGTAAGCAACGGCATGCTGCAACGCAACGGCCTATGTTCGGTGCACCGCAATGCGCGCGGGCTTTCTCCGGCGCATCAAGGGCTTAGGCGGGCGCTCGTTGGGGCTAGTCGTTTACCCGGTCCGCAGCGCGGCAAGACCCGCTTCGTCGAGCCATTGCCATGCGCCGGGCGCGAGCGTCGCGGGAAGCGCGAGTTCACCGATCCGTTCGCGATGCAGCGCCTCGCAGCGGTTGCCCGAGGCCGCGATCATCCGCTTGACCTGGTGGTATTTGCCTTCGAGCACGGTGAGCGCGAGCGTGTGAGTGTCGCGCGCCTGGGCGTCGAGCGCGGCGCTGGGTTTCGTTTCGCCGTGCAGCAGCACGCCGTCGCGCAGCGCGGCGAGCTGCGCGTCGTCGAGCGGATGGCGCGTGGTCGCGACGTAGAGCTTCGGCACCTTGCGTTTCGGCGACGTGAACTGATGCACGAACTTGCCGTCGTCGGAGAGCAGCAGGAGGCCCGTGGTGTCCTGATCGAGACGGCCGACGCACTGCACGCCGCGCTCGGCGAACTGCGGCGGCAGCAGGCTGAACACGCTCAGATGATGCTGCGGATCGCGCGAGCATTCGTAGCCGATGGGCTTGTTCAGCAACAGATACGCGTGCTCGCGATACGGCCATTCGACGCCGTCGACGCTAAAGCGCAACGCGCCGCCATCAACAACGAAATCGGCGTCGGCATCAGTGCAAATCGCACCGTCGACGCTGACGCGGCCGTCGCCGATCAGCGCACGGCATTGGCGGCGCGAACCGAAACCTTGAGTAAAGAGAATGCTTTCGAGATTCATGGCGAGCGAAGAATAACACCGCAAGAACCGGAGCGCCCCGCAGGCCCTGAGCGCCGACGATGAATGCCTCACGTCAAAACCTCGGGAGTGCATCGATGTCCGCCACGTCTTCCCCTTCGTCGTCTTCGCCGTCCAATGCTCAACGTCTGCCCCGCGCATTCCAGCGCCTCGCCTGGTCGAACCTGTGCGCGCAATCGGCGGAGCAGATCAGCCTCGCCGCCGCACCGCTCGTCGCGGTGTTCGCGCTCGGCGCCGACGCGCGCGATACCGGTCTGCTGCAAACCGCGCAGACGCTGCCGTTCCTGTTGCTGTCGATGCCGCTCGGCGTCTGGGCCGACCGCCGCTCGCGCCGCGTGCTGATGACGCTCGCCGAGAGCGTGCGGGTCTGCGCGATGCTGTGCGTGCTGCTGCTGGTGCTCACGCATGCGCTGAACCTGCCGCTGCTCGCCGCGCTCGGCTTCGTCGCCGCGACGGGTACGGTCGCCTACAACGTTGCGGCGCCGTCGCTGGTGCCGTCGATCGTGCCGCGCGACGCCTATGCGAGCGCGAACGGCCGGCTCGAACTCGCGCGCAGCGTCGCGTATTCGGCGGGGCCGGCGCTGGGCGGCGTGCTGGTCGGCTGGATCGGCGCGGGCTGGGCGTATGGCGGCGCGGCGATGTTGTCGGCGTTCGCGGTCGCGTTGCTGGCGGGATTGCGCGAGCCGCCGCGCGCGGCCGCGCCGCGGCGGCACTTCATGCTGGAGCTGCGCGACGGCACGCGCTTCGTGCTGCGCGATCCGTTGCTGCTGCCGATGCTGCTGACCGCCGTGTTCTTCAATCTCGGCTTCTTCATCCTGCAGGCGGTCTATGTGCCTTACGCGGTGCATCGGCTGGGGCTCAATGCCTCGGCGGTCGGCGTGACGCTCGGCGCGTACGGGGGCGGCATGGTCTGCGGCGCGCTCGCCGCGCCCGCGGTCGCGCGGCGTCTCGCATTCGGCCGTCTGCTGATCGTCGGACCGTCGTGCGGCCTGCTCGCGTCGCTCGTGATGGTGGCGACGCTGATCGTCCCATCGTTCTGGCTCGCGCTCGCGAGCTTCTTCCTGCTCGGCGCGGGACCAATCCTGTGGGTCGTCGGCTCGACCACGCTGCGTCAGGCGATCACGCCCGAACGGATGATCGGCCGCGTGTCCGCGCTGATCAGCACCGCCACCTACGGCGCGCGGCCGGTGGGCGCGCTGCTCGGCGCCGCGCTCAGCGCGCGCTGGAGCATCGACGTGTGTCTGGTCGCGGCGTCGCTCGCGTTCGTCGTGCAGGCGCTGATCATCGTGATGTCGCCGGCGGCGCGGCTCCTGGGCATTCCCGAACAGAGCGCGGCGGCGTGCTGAGCGGCGGAGCGCGGCACGCGGTGAAGCCACCCGTCGCGTCGATGAAAATGGATTTTCATCGGGGTGCAACAGGGCTCGGCTGCCGAACCCCTTTTCTGAAGGGCCGTAGGCCGCCCCAGTTATTGGGATGTCGCACACTGAACATCAAGGGCCTACGCGTAGCCGCGCCACATGTGCCAGAGTGGGTGCGACAAAGTTCGTGCGACTGGCCTACGTTCGCGCCAAAGTTGTAGCATGTCTCCGGCCGCGATCGGCCGGAGCCGACCCCGAAGCGACGGTCACGTTGCTCGAAAGGAGACGCTCACTGCGTGGTAGCTTATTACACGCGCGGACGAGAGATAAGGACCACAGGCCAATCAAATACCGGGCCTCAGCGTTATCGTGAACGATGGGGGTGCTCGACCGCTCTCATCCCGCGGCATTGGATCGGAGCGCCTGACCGCTTCAAGAGCGGCCCGATCCCACGCCCGATCGCCGCTCGGGCGGACAATCCTCACAGACTCCAAGCTGCCTGAAGGCGTGCAATTGACTTCGACCACCGTTTCCTTGCGATCCGCCTTTCCACTCCAGACGATGTTTGGGCGTACGTGTTGCCGCACCATTTCCGCGTAGTCGAACACCTTTGGTGCAGCGGCCGGTTGTCGAGCGGCCTGCGTCATCGAAGCTAGATTCTTCAGCGCTGTCATGAGCACGGAGGCAGAACGTCTCTGGTTTTCGAGCTCGGCAAGCATGACCCAGTCGCGTGCCGGTTGTGGTGTCTTGTCGAGGGCATCGCGATAGAAACGTGTGGCCCTGCACCATGCCACTGGAGAAAGGTCCGCTTGTTTGCCACTCATCAACAGCCCGAGATCGTCAGTCTCGGAAGGATCTTGTTTCAGCGCATCTGCGATAGACGTGGAGAGTGCAAGTTGCCCTTGCAACCGCTGTGCTGCAGTGATCTGTGGTGGTGGGGTATTCGCGGTTGACTGTTTAAGCAGATCGAACATTGCGTGCAGTTGGGCCTGAAAATCCTTATCACTCTCCGTTCCCAGGGAGAGATAGCGCGACGTAATCACCTGGAGATTCTTGGCGCCGCCACAATCCGGCGGCGCATTGTCGAGAGCGCGTGTTGACATGCCGATCAGCTGTTCACGGTCTTCCTGCGAAATTCGCTGCATTCCGTCCAGCATGCCCAATGCGTGCGAGAAGCCCATTGTGCTCGCGGCAGCTGGATCAGTATTGGAGGTAGAAAAGTAGGTTTTGATGTCCGGGTCGGAGACGACTTTTTGAGCCCATTCTGTCAGGATCTTCGCCTTGGATGAACCCGAAGGAATGCCGAGTCTAACGAATGCGGTCGTGTCGAGCGGTTTCCCGATCTCGAAAGGAAGCGCGGCTGCCAGAGGTGAGGGTGAGTTGACAACGCTCGCCGGAAGGGGCGTTTGGTGGACGGTGCCTGCCGCAACTGGATTGCTCGCCGCCGCGATATCCTGATCGGGCTGTGTTGCGTTGGCTTTCGGCCGCTGGACATGGAAAACGAAGTCTGGCTTTACGTGTGGCAGATCTACCGTGCCTGGGTGGCAAAGCATGCTGCGCAACTGCGCTGGCGTTGGTGAAGCTAAAGCGGGTCCGCTAATGGAATAGGACGACTGTTTTACAGAATTGACGATATTCTTACTTCCATTGATTGTGACCGTACTATTCGCGCGACCCCAATGGAAGAACCATTGCATGCCCCCACTAGCGGTAGGCTCAACCAGAATCCCGAACGTATCGCCGTCACCGGCGAGCGTTTGATATACGGCATCGCCGCGCGGCGAAACGCCTGGTGTAAGAATGCGCCCCTGCAGCCCTGCGTTGGTCGCCGTCCCGGCCGCCAACCTATAGCATCCACTTCCGACGGACGCCGGGCCTTCATCATCTTGTTCGAAGGCCGTGATTTGACCATTCTGATCGATTTCGATATAGCCATTGGTCGGCACCTTGACACCGTCGATCGTGACTGGGTGCGCTGAGCTGTAGACACCGGCCAATGAAGAAACATTGTCTGCGCAATTGCCCGCTTGAGCGTATCCAGCGAGCCCGAGCGCGAGAAATGAAATAGCTAAGATGTTTCTGAATTCCATGGATCAAGGCTGAAAAAAAGCTTTGGACAAGCTGATGCGGCGGTCCAGCTTGCGCTTGGTGCGTTTCAACTACAGTGCGGTCACGGATTGTCGACGATTTACGCATCGATGTCGACGGGCCGCTTTTGGCCGAACCCGGTCCGATAGCTGAATTGAGAACCGCTTGCCGGCCCGCAGCGGATGATCGTCGCAAGTCGGACCCACAACGGCCAATTAGCTGTATTAGCCGACCGACCGAGGCGTCTACTTCCTGTTCTGAAACGGACGGCCGCAGTCCTCTCCGTCATGCAGGCGTTACCACGGCGGGTAGAAGGTATTGCCGAAACGCACTGGCATTCGCTGGCGTGCAGCAAGTCCATCCAACGCTGCTTGTCTCAACTCAACATATCGGCCCGCTATACCGTCAGTGGCGATCAACAGAGCGCACCCCATGACAGTCCCGGCGATCGTGGGAAACGATCCTGCACCGTGTAACGAACTATTTCGCCAATCGGCCAAAGCATCTGGCCCAGGCTTGTCCTCCAATTGCACGAGGCGACCGAATATTTCATCCAGATATCGCCCAGCCGCCTCCCCGGTCAATCGTAGAACTATGGCGCCAGTCGCGCTTACTCTGGCGCCTACGAGGGCTTCGGTCGGTGAAAACCCTCGAAATAATGAAAATGAATTTTTTTCGGCGCGTGTTTCATGTAAATATAATTTCATCCCATTCGCATAGAACAACCGCGCCTGTCCGCTCGCATGATCCATCACCCGTCCGCTGTGTCGAACCCCGCCGAGCAGGCCATTGCCGCGCGCATCACCGCCGCGATGCCGACGCTCACGCCGATCCACCAGCGCATGGGCGAGTACGTGCTGGCCCATCTGTTCCGCGCGGCGACGATGCGTATCGACGAGCTCGCGAGCGTGGTCGGCGCGTCGGTCGCGAGCGCGAATCGCTTTGCGCGCGCGCTCGGCTTCGACGGTTATCCGCAGTTTCGCGAGGCGCTCGTGCGTGGCTTCGAGGCGACGCTCGCGCCGGTCGAGCGGCTGCGCAGCGCGCAGGAAACGCTCGCGGCCGGTGACGATCTGATCGACGCGTCGCTCGAGCAGGCCGTCAACAATCTGCACGCAACGCGTACGTCGATCGATCGCGCGACCGCCGACGCCGCCGTCGACGCGATCATCGCCGCGCGTCGCGTATTCGTGATCGGCTTCGGCGCCAGCGCGTTTCTCGCGAGCTTGATGGAGCACGGACTTCTGCCGTATCACGACAACGTGCATTCGCTGGCGCTGAGCGGCGGGCCGTCGCATGCGGCGCGGCACCTCGTGGGTTCGGGCCCGGGCGATCTCGTGATCGGCATCGCGTTTCCGCGCTATGTCGAGGACACGATCGAGCTCGCGCGCCGCGCCTCCGAACGCGGCGCACGCGTGCTCGCGCTCACCGACGGTCCGCGCTCGCCGCTCGTGCGGTTCGCGGACCTGGCGCTGTATGTCCGCACCGACCGGCGTCTCGCGTCGAATGCCGATTCGGCCGTGCTCGCGGTCATCGAGGCGTTGTGCGACGCGGTCGCGTATCGCGCGCAACGCTCGGTCAAGGCGGCCGCCGAGGTCAGCGAGTTCGTGCTGCCGTGGCTGTTCGATCCGCAGTCGGGCGCGGCCGGCGCCGCGCAGGAGCCGGCGCGCGCCGTGAGCAAAGCCGCGCGCGCGAGGGCTGCAAGGCTAAAACACAGCGACGGCGCAAAGGCCGACAGCACCCAAGCCAGAAGCACGAAAGCCAGGGATGCCGAAGCAAAAGCCATCACAGCACCCCGCACTCCCCGAACCACCCGCACTTCACGATCCAGACGATGAACTCCAACGCAGTCATTGCCATTCACGGCGGGGCAGGGACGATCCTGCGCACGTCGATGTCGGCCAGCGCCGAAACCGGATATCACGCGGCGCTCAACGCGGTGCTGAGCGCTGGCCAGCGCGTGCTCGCCGACGGCGGCAGCGCGCTCGACGCGGTCAGCGAAGCGGTGCGGCTGCTCGAAGACTGCGCGCTCTTCAATGCGGGCCACGGCGCGGTCTACACGGCGGCCGGCACGCACGAGCTCGACGCCGCGATCATGGACGGCCGCAGGCTCGACGCGGGCGCGATCTGTTGCGTGAAGCGCGTGCGCAATCCGATTCTCGCCGCGCGCCGCGTGCTCGAGCGCAGCGACCACGTGCTGTTCACCGGTGAAGGCGCGGAAGCGTTCGCGGCAACGCAGGGGCTCGAGTTCGTCGACAACAGCTACTTCGACACCGACGCGCGCTATCGCCAATGGCAACTGGCGCGCGAGCAGCAGCGTCCGATGCTCGATCACGACGCCGCGACGCTCGCGTCCACGGCTTCGAGCAACGACGACCCGACGCCGCACGAGCCGATCGATCCGAATCGCAAGTTCGGCACCGTCGGCGCAGTCGCGCTCGACCGCCACGGGCATCTCGCCGCGGCGACCTCGACGGGCGGCGTGACCAACAAGCAGGTGGGCCGCGTCGGCGATACGCCGCTGATCGGCGCGGGCTGCTACGCGGACGACGCGACCTGCGCGGTATCGACCACCGGCGCGGGCGAAATGTTCATGCGCATGGTCGCCGCCTACGACGTCGCCGCGCAGATGGCCTATCGCCAGGTCTCGCTCGAAGAAGCCGCGCACGACGTCGTGATGAACCGCTTGCCGAAGATCGACGGACGCGGCGGCCTCGTCGCCGTCGACGCGCGGGGCAATGTCACGCTGCCGTTCAATACCGAGGGTATGTACCGCGGTTTCGCGCGGCTCGGCGAAGCGCCGGTGACGGCGATCTATCGCTAGCCGCTGGCGCGTGTCGCCACCTGCCTGAGGCCCCGTTAGCCGCGTTCGAATTCAAAGCAAAGGAACCACCGTGCCGACTTCCTCGCACACCGCCAGCCCGCGTATCGAGACCCTGCCGCCGCAGCGCGTGCTCGCGGTCGACGATCTGACGGTCGCGTTCCGCCGCGGCGATTCGACCTTCAACGCGGTGCGCAATCTGTCGTTCACGGTCGAGCGCGGCGAGACGCTCGCGATCGTCGGCGAATCGGGCTCCGGCAAGTCGGTCACGTCGCTGGCGCTGATGCGGCTGATCGAGCATGGCGGCGGCCGTCTTGCCGGCGGCAGCATCGCATTCCGGGGGCGCGACGGCAGCGTGCTCGATCTCGCGAAGGCGTCGTCCGGCACGATGCGCACAGTTCGCGGCGCCGACATCGCGATGATCTTCCAGGAGCCGATGACCTCGCTCAATCCGGTCTTCACGGTCGGCGATCAGATCAGCGAGGCGATCGCGCTGCACCAGGGCAAGAGCCGCGAGGCCGCGCGCGCCGAAACCTTGCGTCTGCTCGAGATCGTGCGGATTCCCGAGGCAAGGCGCGTCGCGGCGCGTTACCCGCATCAGCTGTCGGGCGGCATGCGCCAGCGCGTGATGATCGCGATGGCGTTGTCGTGCAAGCCTGCGCTGCTGATCGCCGATGAACCGACCACCGCGCTCGACGTCACGATCCAGGCGCAGATCCTGCAACTGATTCGCGGCTTGCAGGACGAGATGAACATGGGCGTGATCTTCATCACGCACGACATGGGCGTGGTCGCCGAAGTGGCCGACCGCGTGCTCGTCATGTATCGCGGCGAGAAGGTCGAGGAGGGTGCGTCGGACGCGCTGTTCGCCGCGCCGTCGCATCCGTACACGAAGGCGCTGCTCGCGGCGGTGCCGCGGCTCGGCTCGATGCACGGCACCGATCAGCCCGCGCGCTTTCCGATCCTGAGCGTCGAGCAGGCCGGCGCGAACGGCGCCGATGCGGCGGTGCAGCCGGCGGCGGCTGTCGCCGAAGAAGCGCAGCCGCAGGTGCGCGACGACACGCCGCCGATCCTGCGCGTGCGCGATCTGGTCACGCGCTTTCCGGTCCGTAGCGGCCTGTTCGGCCGTATGACGGGCCGTGTGCATGCGGTCGAAAAAGTCAGCTTCGATCTGCGGCCCGGCGAAACGCTCGCGCTGGTCGGCGAGTCGGGCTGCGGCAAGTCGACCACGGGCCGCTCGCTGCTGAGGCTCGTCGAAAGTCAGAGTGGCTCGATCGAATTCGCTGGCAAGGAAATCAGCTCGCTGACCGGGCCCGCGTTGCAGGCGCTGCGTCGCGATATCCAGTTTATTTTCCAGGACCCGTTCGCGTCGTTGAATCCGCGCTTGACCGTCGGCTTCTCGATCATGGAGCCGCTGCTCGTGCATGGCGTCGCGCAGGGTGGACAAGCGCAGGCGCGCGTCGCGTGGCTGCTCGAGAAAGTCGGTTTGCCGGCCGAGGCCGCGCGCCGCTATCCGCATGAGTTTTCGGGCGGGCAGCGTCAGCGTATCGCGATTGCTCGCGCGCTCGCGCTGAATCCGAAGGTCGTGATCGCCGACGAATCGGTGTCCGCGCTCGACGTCTCCGTGCAGGCGCAGATCGTCAATCTGATGCTCGACCTGCAGCGCGAGCTCGGCGTCGCGTATCTGTTCATTTCGCACGACATGGCGGTGGTCGAGCGGGTCAGCCATCGCGTCGCAGTGATGTATCTCGGCCAGATCGTCGAGATCGGTCCGCGTCGCGCGGTGTTCGAGGCGCCCCAGCATCCGTACACGAAGAAGCTGATGAGCGCGGTGCCGGTCGCCGATCCCGCGCGCCGTCACGCGCAACGCATGCTCGCCGCCGACGATATTCCGAGCCCGATCCGCGCGCTGCACGACGAGCCGGTCGTCGCGCCGCTCGTCGCGGTGGGACCGGATCATTTCGTCGCGCAGCATCGCGTCGGCGGCGCTTATTGAGCGAAGCGCCGCATCGCGTTAAAGCAAAAAGACCCGAAGCAAAACCCGCAGCACCCGCAGCCGAAGCGCAAGCCAACCATAACGACCCTGTCACATCCTTAACTCGCAGCCTGGAGCAATCTCATGAACCTGCTGTTCCCGTCCTCTCCGTTTCGTTTGCGCGCGCTCGTCAGCGGCGGCGCGGTGGTGTTCGCGACGCTCGCGGGCAATCTGGCGCACGCCGAAACGACGGCCGTGATGGCCGTCGCGTCGACCTTCACGTCGCTCGATCCGTACGACGCGAACGACACGCTGTCGCAGGCGGTCGCGAAATCGTTCTATCAGGGGCTGTTCGGCTTCGACAAGGACATGAAGCTCGTCAACGTGCTCGCCGACAGCTATGAGGCGAGCCCCGACGCGCGCGTCTATACGATCAAGCTGCGCCATGGCGTGAAGTTCCAGGACGGCACCGACTTCAATGCGGCCGCCGTGAAGGCGAACTTCGACCGCGTGACCGATCCGGCCAACAAGCTGAAGCGCTACAACATGTTCAGCCGCATCGAGAAAACGGAAGTGGTCGATCCGTACACGGTGCGCGTCACGCTGAAAACGCCGTTCTCGGCGTTCATCAACGTGCTCGCGCATCCGTCTGCGGTGATGATCTCGCCGGACGCGCTGAAGAAGTACGGCAAGGACATCGCGTTTCATCCGGTCGGCACGGGCCCGTTCGAACTCGTGAAGTGGGACCCGGCCGGCGACCTGACCGTGAAGAAGTTCGCCGGCTACTGGAAGAAGGGTTATCCGAAGATCGATGCGATCGACTGGAAGCCGGTCGTCGACAACAACACGCGTGCCGCGCTGATCCGCACCGGCGAAGCGGACTTCGCGTTCCAGGTGCCGTTCGAGCAGGCCGCGCAACTGCAGTCGAGCCCGAAGGTCGATCTGATCGCGGCGCCGTCGATCATCCAGCGCTACATCAGCCTGAACATGAACCAGAAGCCCTTCGACAACCCGAAGGTGCGCGAGGCGCTGAATTACGCGGTCAACAAGGAAGCGCTGACGAAGGTCGCGTTCGCCGGGTACGCGACGCCGGCCGACGGCGTCGTGCCGCAGGGCGTCGACTATGCGGTCAAGCTCGGACCCTGGCCGTACGATCCCGCGAAGGCGCGCGAACTGCTGAAGGAAGCGGGCTATCCGAACGGCTTCGAAACGACGCTGTGGTCCGCGTATAACTACTCGACTGCGCAGAAGGTGATCCAGTTCGTGCAGCAGCAGCTCGCGCAGGTCAGCATCAAGGCCAGCGTCGAGGCGCTCGAAGCGGGTCAGCGCGTCGCCAAGGTCGAAAGCGCGCAGGATCCGGCGACCGCGCCGGTGCGGATGTACTACGCGGGCTGGTCGTCGTCGACCGGTGAAGCGGACTGGGCGATCAGCCCGCTGCTCGCGGGCTACTCGATTCCGCCGAAGATGGTCAACACGTCGTACTACAAGAACGACGCGGTCGACAACGATCTGAAGCAGGCGCTCGAAACGACCGACCGCACGCAGAAGGCCGCGCTCTACACCGACGCGCAGAAGCGCATCTGGGCCGACGCGCCGTGGATCTTCCTCGTCAAGGAGAAGGTCGTGTATGCGCGCAGCAAGCGTCTGTCGGGCGCTTACGTCGCGCCGGACGGCTCGTTCAACTTCGACGAGATCGCGATCAAGTGATGAGCTGACGAGGCGGCATGCGCAGGCGGCGGTTCACCCAGCCCGCCGCCGCGCCGCCGCCGCACACGAGTCCTCGTTGCCCGCCTGATTTGCCGCTCAATTGCCGCTCATTTGCCGGACTGGTTTCATGCTGAACTTCCTCGTCAAACGTCTGCTAGGCCTGCTGCCGACGCTCTTCATCGTCGCCGTGCTGGTGTTCCTGTTCGTGCATCTGCTGCCGGGCGATCCGGCGCGGCTCGCCGCCGGTCCTGAAGCGGACGAGGCGACCGTGGCGCTCGTGCGCTCCGACCTCGGGCTCGACAAGCCGCTGCCGCAGCAGTTCGTCCGTTTCTTCTGGCGGATGGCGCATGGCGACTTCGGCGTTTCGACGCGCAGCAAGCGGCCGGTGAGCCAGGAGATCGCGGAACGCTTCTTCCCGACGTTGTGGCTGACGATCGCGAGCATGGTGTGGGCGGTCGTGATCGGCATGGCGATCGGCATCGCCTCGGCGGTGTGGCGCAACCGCTGGCCGGACCGCCTGGGCATGACGCTCGCGGTGTCGGGCATTTCGTTTCCGGCGTTCGCGCTCGGCATGCTGCTGATGCAGATTTTCTCGGTGCAGCTCGGCTGGCTGCCGATCGTCGGCGACGGTTCGTGGCGCAGCTACGTGCTGCCGTCTCTGACGCTCGGCGCGGCGGTCGCGGCGGTGATGGCGCGCTTCACGCGGGCCTCGTTCGTCGAGGTGCTGCACGAGGACTTCGTGCGCACCGCGCGCGCGAAGGGCGTGCCCGAGCGGCTCGTGATCATCAAGCACTGCCTGCGCAACGCGCTGATTCCCGTCGTCACGATGATGGGGTTGCAGTTCGGCTTTCTGCTCGGCGGCTCGATCGTCGTCGAAGTGGTGTTCAACTGGCCGGGCCTCGGCCGTTTGCTCGTCGATGCGGTGTCGATGCGCGACTATCCGATCATTCAGGCCGAGGTGCTGTTGTTCTCGCTCGAATTCATCATCATCAACCTGATCGTCGACGTGCTGTACGCGGTGATCAACCCGACCATCCGTTTCAAGTGAGGCCCGCATGAGCACCACTGCCACCGGGCCGAATGCGGCCACTCCCGTTGCCTCCGAACGCGCGATCCGCACACCGTGGAACGAGTTCTGGCGCAAGTTCCGCAAGCAGCATGTCGCGCTGGCCGCCGGCGTGTTCGTGCTGCTCCTGATCGTGGTCGCGATCGTCGCGCCGCATATCGTGCGGTACGACCCCGAGAACTTCTTCGACTACGACGCGCTGAACGCGGGGCCGTCGGCCGCGCACTGGTTCGGCGTCGATTCGCTGGGCCGCGATATCTTCAGCCGCATCCTCGTCGGCTCGCGCATTTCGCTCGAGGCAGGCTTTCTGTCCGTTGCGATCGGCGCGGTGATCGGCACGTTCTTCGGTCTGCTTGCCGGTTACTACGAGGGCTGGTGGGATCGCATCACGATGCGCGTGGCCGACGTGCTGTTCGCGTTCCCCGGCATTCTGCTCGCGATCGGCGTGGTCGCGATTCTCGGCAACGGCATGATCAACGTGATCTGCGCCGTGGCGATCTTCAGCATTCCGGCATTCGCGCGGCTCGTGCGCGGCAATACGCTGATGCTCAAGCAGCTCACCTATATCGAAGCGGCGCGCAGCATCGGCGCGTCTGACTGGACGATCATGGCGCGGCACATTCTGCCGGGCACGATTTCATCGGTCATCGTGTACCTGACGATGCGCATCGGCACGTCGATCATCACGGCGGCGAGCCTGTCGTTTCTCGGCTTGGGCGCGCAGCCGCCGACGCCCGAGTGGGGCGCGATGCTCAACGAAGCTCGCGCCGACATGGTGACCGCGCCGCATATCGCGCTGTTTCCGAGCCTCGCTATCTTCCTGACCGTGCTCGCGTTCAATCTGCTCGGCGACGGTCTGCGCGATGCGCTCGATCCGAAGCTGGATCGGCCATGAGCATGAGCAACCATCATTCGGCTGAGCGCGCGCCGCATCTCGGCACGTTGCCGGCCGGAGCGCTCGGCACGATCGCCGACGTGGACGGCGTCAGCGTCGGTCATTGCACGCTTGCCGAAGGCGCGCTGCAAACCGGCGTGACCGTGATCCGGCCGCATCGCGGCGATCCGTTCGTCGACAAGGTGCCGGCCGCCGCGTCGGTGATCAACGGCTTCGGCAAGAGCATCGGGCTCGTGCAGCTCGACGAACTCGGCACGCTGGAGACGCCGATCGCGCTGACCAACACCTTCGGCGTCGGTACGGTCGCGCAGGCACAGATCCGCGCGGCGATTCGCGCGAATCCGCGCATCGGCCGCGAATGGTCGACGGTCAATCCGCTCGTGTTCGAGTGCAACGACGGCTACCTGAACGACATTCAGGCGCTTGCCGTGACCGAACAGCACTTCACCGAAGCATTCGACGCGGCAAGCGCCGATGTCGCGAGCGGTGCGCTCGGCGCGGGGCGCGGCATGTCGTGTTTCGATCTGAAGGGCGGCATCGGCACTGCGTCGCGCGTGTTCAGTGCGGCGGGCCGCGACTACACCGTTGGCGCGCTCGTGCTTGCCAACTTCGGCCGTCTGCCGATGCTGACGATCGACGGCACGCCGCTCGGCCGCATGCTGGCCGAACGCGCGGCCGTCGCTGAGACGGCGAATGCTGCCAGTGCCGCTGCTCACGCGACCCCCGAGCAACCCGAGCAAGGCTCGATCATCATGATCGTCGCGACCGATGCGCCGCTCGACGCGCGCCAGCTGAAACGCCTGTCGTTGCGCGCGGCGGCCGGTCTCGCGCGCACCGGCTCGGTGTACGGCCACGGCAGCGGCGATATCGCGCTGGCGTTTTCGACCGCGTACACGGTGCCGCACGGCGCGGACTTCGTCGCGCTGCCGCCGCTGGTCGCGGATCACTGTATGGACCCGCTGTTTCGCGCCTGCGCCGACAGCGTCGAGCAGGCGATCGTCGATGCATTGTGGAGCGCCGAGACCGTCACCGGTCGCGACGGTCATCGGCGGCTGTCGCTGCGCGACAGCGTGCCGGACCTTGCCCACCTGCTGAGGAATTCCGCGCGATGAAAGTCCTGATCTCCACCGACATCGAAGGCATCGCCGGCGTGTTCCATGCCGAGCAGACGCGCGCGGGCAACGGCGAATACGAAGCCGCGCGACGCTGGATGACGCTCGAAGCCAACGCGGCCGTCGAAGGCGCGTTCGCGGGCGGCGCGACCGACGTGTGGGTCAATGATTCGCACGGCGGCTTTCGCAACCTGCTGCCCGATCTGCTCGATCCGCGCGCCCAGCTCGTGCTCGGCAAGCCACGCACGCTGGGCATGATGGCCGGGCTCGAATACGGTGCGGCGCTGGTCTTCATGCTCGGCTATCACGCGAAGGCGCAAACGCGCGGCATCCTCGCGCACACAATCAACAGCTTCGCGTTCGCGCGCGTGGCGTTCAACGGCGTGGAGCTGGGCGAAGCGGGGCTGTACGGTGCGCTCGCCGAAGAATATGGCGCGCGTGTGGTGCTTTTATCGGGTGACGACGTGTTCGCCGAGGAAACCGCGCCGCGTTTTCCCGGCGCGCGTTTCGTCGTCACGAAGACCGCAACCGGGCAAGCAAGCGGCGTCACGCGGTCGCCCGCGAGCGTGCGCGAGGCGCTGCGGGCCGCGGCGCGCGACGTGGTCCGTCAGCATGTCGAAGCGGGCCGCGCGCCTGCCGCGACGCGCGCGGAGCCGCGAACGATCGAGTGCGAACTGCGCGTGCAAACGAGCGGGCTCGCCGATCTGTTCTGCCAATGGCCGACGCTTACGCGCGTCGATGGCGTGACGTTGCGCTTCAGTGCGGCGTCGGCCGAGCATGCGGTGCGGATGCTGAACTGTCTGTCGGCGATGTCGTTCATGCTGCGCTGAGCCGCGCGGCGTCGAGCCGCCGGCTTACTGCTGCTGCCGACTCAACTCGCGCGCCGCGTGATCGATCGCCTCCGCCACCGCCCCGGCGTGCGACACCGGCGCGAGATGGCTCGACGCGACCGGCACCACCTTCGCGCCGATGCGCGCGGCGATCATTCTCTGCAGATCGGGCGACACCGCGTGGTCTTTCGTCGTCAGCACGTACCACGACGGTTTGTCCTTCCAGCCGACCTGATCGACCGGTTCGTCGAATGCGCTCGCGGCGATCGGCACCTGCGCGGCGGCGAGCACGCGTGTGACGGTCTCGGGCACGTCGGCGGCGAGATCGGCGTGATAGCGCGCGCGGTCGATCCACAAAAACCCGCTCGCGTCCTTGCTGATGCTCTGGCCGGCCGGCATCGGCCCGCCGGCCTTCATCACGTCCATCGCCGATTCGTGCAGTTGCGGCGCAAGCGCGGCGACATACACGAGCCCGGCGACGTTCGGCGCATTCGCGGCGACCTCGGTGATCACGACGCCGCCCCACGAGTGCCCGACCAGCAGCACCGGACCGTTCTCGCGATCGAGCACGCGGCGGGTCGCGGCGACGTCGTCGGCGAGCGAGGTCAGCGGGTTCTGCACGGAGCTCACGTGATAACCCTTTTGCTGCAGCTTCGCCACCACGCCGTTCCAGCTCGATCCGTCGACGAACGCGCCATGCACGAGCACGATGTTGCGCACCGGGCCGCCGAGCGCGGCGGCAGGCGGCTTGCTGGCAGTAGCGGGGGCAGGCGCTGGCGCAGGCTGGCCGCTTGCCTGCGACGCGGCGTCATCGGCCGTTTGCTGGGCGGCGGGCACCGTCTGCGCGAGCGCGGACGGACTGACGCCCGCGAAACAGAGGTACAACACGGCGGCGCAAAGCAGACGTTTGGGCAACATATTGAAGCTCCGCGGCGTGAAGAGTGGACTTCGGCAACATACCCGGGCGCCATCCCCGTGACAATTACAATCCGCGCGCTTAAGTGCGGCGCAGAACGAAGCGGGCGGCTCCGAATGTCAGAGGAATATCGGTCGGGGTAAAACTAGCGGTTTTGCCAGACCGGACCGTACGGTCCAGCCGTGCAATCTGCCACAGCGCTGCCTTCGACAGCGTTCTACACCCAGCGGCGACACGCGGCAGCCCGTTCGTGATGATCTTCTCGCAGATGGGTTCATCGCTGACCGCCAACGTGCTGAACGTGGTCGTGCTGACCGCGGCGCTGTCGGTGTACAACAGCGGCGTCTACGCGAATAGCCGCATGCTGTACGGCCTCGCCGAACAGGGCAACGCGCCGCGCGCGCTGCTGAAGCTCGACCGGCGAGGCGTGCCGTATCTGGCGATCGGTCTGTCGGCGCTCGCGACGTTCGCGACGTTCGCGACGTTCGCGACGTTCGCGACGTTCGCGACGTTCGCGCGCCGAAGTTCCCGACATAGGTCGGTCTCGTGTGGGCGAGCGCACAGATCGATTTTTGCGAATCGGTAATCTCTGTCCGATCGTCCGGCACGAAACCGGCATGGCTGGCCATGCCGGCCATCCCCGGATCGTACCGGCGACATGGTCTGCTGGTACGCCCCCGCTAGCGCGGGTCTCATGGGCGCAGCAACTCCCACGTTGATTGACGTACCGCGGAGAGACACCATGTTCAACGCAGGCGCCGTACGGACCAGGTCGAACTTCGGCGCGGGTGCCGCGCTCCTTTTGCTGATTGCGGTAGCCTGCCTCGCGCTGCGTATCCTGCACGTCGTCGCGAAGTTTCGTGGCAATGTCCCTGACGCCTTCGGCGATTTCAATTTCTACCTGTACGCCTTCAACGTCGTGCTGCATGACCCGGCGCGCCTGTACGATCACGACGCGCTCATCGCGTTTTTGCAGGGCATCGGCGCGCGCTCGACTGGCGACGACATCTTCTACGCCTACCCGCCGCAGTTCGCGCTGGTGTTTGCGCCGCTCGCGCTGCTGACGCCGCTCGCCGCGAAAATCGTCTGGGTGAGTGCGTCGATCGTGTTGTTCTCGGTGGCTTTGTATCTCGTCGTCACGATGGCGTACCGCGGCCCGGAGCGCAGCGTGAACCTGCTGCTGGTGGCGGTCGCGCTGCTGAGCTTTCCGCTCGTCGAAGATACCTACGACGGCCAATCGAACGAACTGCTGTTCTTCCTGTTGATTGCGACTTTCGCGCTGATCGAGCGTGGCAAAGGTTATGCCGCTGGACTCTTTCTTGGCTTTGCGATCGCGATCAAGCTCACGCCCCTGGCCGTCGCCGGCCTGCTGTTGTTGCGTCGCGAATGGCGGACGTTCGTGATGGCGAGCGTCGTTGCGATTGCGTTGACGTTGATCACCGGAGCGCGCCTCGGCTTCGACGTTTTGTGGCACTACTTCGTGTCGGACATGCCGCGCCTGAACGGCATGGCACTGGCGATGAGCGGTGGCGGCGCGCCGATGAACAATGCCGTGAGGGGCGCGCTGCAGACGCTATCGGCGACGGTCGGCATGCCGGTGTCCGGTACGTTGCTGTCGATTGCTTCGCATGCGTTGGTGCTGGCTGCTTGCCTGCTGTCCGCGTATCTGGTGTTTCGCCGCCATCGGGACAGCCGCATCGACTACGCGCTCGCTTCGATGACGATGCTCGTGGCTTATCCGATCCTCGAGCCGATCCACATGGTGCTCGCGTTGATCCCGTTGCTGATTTTGCTGGGGACCGCCTTCGAAGCGCGCGGCGGGCAGCTGTCGGCGCTCGGTCCGAGACTGGAGATGCTGCTGGCCGCGATCGTCGTAGTCTTGCTGTTCTTTGCGGCGCGATTCGTCTCCTACACGGTCGCGGCGCTGATCATTTACGGGCTCTGTGTCGCAAGGTACTTTCCACCGTCGGTGAGGCGGCGAGGGCGTGCTTGCCAGCCTGGATGAATGATCCCGGTGTGGCTAAAGGGTTGGGTTTTTGATGGGAGATGCGACTGGCGATGTCTTCCGGACGATTGGGAATCGGGAGGAATGTTTGATGGCAGGGCCGGAATGAAAAAATTCCCGCTATCGCTTTGCTTGAGCGGGTTTGAGGAATTTTGCCGGTACGGATACCACCAAAAATGCCACCGGGCGTGCGTATTTGCCAGAATGAGCGAGCGAAAGCTTATCGGCGAACCGGGCATATTGCAGTCGGCAGAGTTCGACCCACAACAGCCCGCTGACGCCCTTAGGAACGGACACTCGCGACGGGCAACGCGGGCCTAGATTTTCGGGGTAGAACAACCGATTAGTCGTGACATGCGCAAAGTTCGAACTCATGGCCATCAGGGCTAACCAACACAATGCTCTTCATGGCTTCATTGTTTAGCCCGTCGAGAGCGACTGTTGCCCCAAAAGCCTTGGCGCGATCCAGAAATATATGCAAGGCGGATACGTCAAATTCGAACACAGGAACGCATCCGCTCCCGACGAACTCATCGCCAAAATCATTTAGCAGCAACCCGAAGCGGACTTCACCGAGCGAGAATTCGGTCCACTTATCCGACCTGCGGTTCGGCGCGCGTTCCAACAGGTTTTCCCAGAAAGCAGAACTGCGCTCCATGTCCGACACTTTCAAATAGGTGGTTCTAATCCGCATTGAATGCTCCAAGAACGTTTTCGGAAAGACGCAACAGATAATAGAGGTTTCAAAAGTTTCAGGTGAGCAATTAATTGTCCACGATCTATGCACGAATATAGATTGACCGTTCGTGGCCGAGCATCGCCTCATGCGACTGGCATATCCCCAGCAATAGGCAGTTGCTTTCCCATCTCGAACGCACGAAGCTCGTAGCCAAGTTCCTGATACAAATCGACCGCCTGTTCATTAAACGCCCAAACGGTCAGCCTCATGTCGTTGGCACCGTTTTTTCGTGCCCACTCTTCAGCAAGTTTCATCAGCGTGCTCCCGACGCCGCGTCCCCGCAGTCGTTCCAAAACAGCGACTGAGCCAATGCGGCCAACGGTCAACGGTTGCAACAGTGGACTTGTCGGCTGCATCACTTGAACGGTGATGAAGCCGACCGCCGTGCTGCCATGCTCGGCGAGAAACATGGCTCGATCTTCTCCCTGAAGGCTAGATAGCCAGTGCGGCTTGTCTCGAGCGAACTCTTCAGTGGCGTTTGCATAGACGTCAGGACGTGCCTGATGGTGGATCGCGTTCAAAATTTGACCCAACTCGCAAATTTTCAAAATGTCGTCCACGGTTGCGCGGCGATAGCTTATCGAGTCGGTCATCTTCAGCTCTTGATGGTAGGGAAATAAAAAAAGGCGCCTTAAGCGCCTTGGTCGTTTGCACATGGAATGGACCGTGAGGTCGAATTCCTTGCTATGGACGTAACGAACCACGGCGCAGCGGATAGCGACCGTGATGATGGTGGTGAGCCTTGCTCGGGACGTTACGAAGTTCCATGCTGTCAATATTGGCACAAAAACAATTTCTGCGTGAGCAGATTATTTTTTTGAGTGGCGGTTGTGTCTAACCGGGCATATCGGCCAGCAACGCCCATCGCTCGTGGTCGCGCCATTCGCCATTTATGCGGAGATAGCGAGGAGAAAAACCTTCCTGTTTAAAACCCAACCGCCGCACAAGTGCGATCGACGCAATATTCCCTGGTTGAATATTTGCCTCCACCCGATGCAATCCAAGTTCGCTGAAAGCATAGATCACAGCTGCCCGTACCGCGTCCGTCATCAACCCTGCCCGGGCGAAGTTCGACATTCCGTAATACCCGAGATAGGCGCTGCGAAAAGCGCCCATTACTATTTCGTTAATGTTCACCACACCGACAATTTGAATCGATGCCACTTCACGCGCAATGAGGCCGACGTTCGACCCGGTGAGACCCATCGGCTTATACACAATTTCCAGCGTGACCGCCGACACGTAACTTCTGCAATGTCCTGGCAGCGATATGAACCTCTTTGAGTCCCAGCCAGATAGCTTTCGCGCCGGGTTCGCCATCGCCCTTGCGGCCGAGGAATCCGCCCAGGCGCGCGATCAAGCGCAGCACCTCGTTGAGCTTGGGCTTGGCCGGCTGCTTGACGTCGGTCAGCAAATACGCGCCGCGAATTTCATCGACATCGAAGAACAGTTCGGCATCCAGATCGGGGCAACTGCGGCCCATGTGCATCAGATGGACGATTCGCCAGGCCACGACCAGAAACAGCGCCAGCGCGCGTTCGAGCCGTTCGATCGCGCCCAGTTGCAGCGCCTCGACCCGGCAACCGTTCTTCAGCACGTTGAACAGGATCTCGATTTCCCAGCGCGCCCGATACCAGTCGATCAGTTCAATCGCTTCCTGCAGCGTCGTGGCTTCGCGGTTGGTCAGCAAGCGCCATTCGATCGGCTTGACGCCGTCTGGTGCATCAAACTCACGCGCCACCAGACACGTGGCCGCTACGCTTTGACCAACGCCTGCCGGCAGTTCGATGTGCCGCAACCATACGTGCTGGCGCACCTGGCGCGCCTTCACGCCGTGACGTGACGCGAGCCCATCGTGAAGGCAATCTCGCCGAGCGGTGCGCCTTCTGTCGTCGCCGTCCAAAGCTTGGCGCCCTCGGGCAGCGCGCGGTCGTGGGTCGAGCGAATCAGCCAATCCGCCGGCGTGCCCAACTCCTGCGCCCGCACCATCAGCGCGAGCATGTCTGCCTCGCGATCAGCGACGTACACCAGTCGCGTGTGCGGCAGGCTCGATGCCGTTTCCGCTACCCGCTCGTAACCCTCGATCCAGCGCAGGCTTTCCTTGAGCCCGCCGCGCTTGCCCTGCGCGTCCTTGGGCTCACGCGCCCACATCCACGCGTCGAGTACACCCAGCGGCACCCGCTCAGGCGTCACCGCATAGGTCGGATGCAAATACATTCCGCGCTGCATCTCGTAAGACAGTGGCCCAAGGCCCGCGGCCTGCCGGCCGTTGAAATCCGGTTCCGTGGTGTCCTGCAGGCACAACACGACCGACTGGGCGGCCATTCGTTGCTCGGTCTGCCGCCAGTGCGGCTCCAGAATCGCACTCCACTGGACCTCGCCGTTGTCGAAGAAGCGGTACGCCGCCATCGTCTCGCCCCAGCCCCGACACGCCTGCGGCACGCCAGCCGTCGGCTTGGCCGCCAATCGTTCCATCAATGTCCTTGCTCGCTTGTTCAGGCGCGCGTCGCCAAGGTCGAGGTCAGCAAATTCGGTTTCCGTCCAGCACGGTGCTTCCAGGGCCAAGGCGTTCACGCAAAAAGCAAGAGTAAACGCGACGCGCCGAAAGTTTACAAGCCCCGGTCGATCTCATTGCTCGACGACGGTTTGTTCCGGCCTACGGTTGCGGAGGGCAGACTTGTGTATAAGACGATGGGTGAGACCACCTGAAAACCAGTTATCGAAGCCCGTCTGATCGGTAAAGGATGTGACCCAAGGCAGGTGATAGTCCTGACTTGCTGAGTTTGCGGCGATCAAATCGGCGGCGTCGGCACGGATCACTCGGCTTAGCTGAATGCCACTCATGATGCTCCATCGTATAGGCGTGTGCAGAGCTTGAATTGTCGCCGATCCAACAGAGATGGATCAATCTCCAGAGTTGGCCGAACAGGGTCCGACAGGTTTCTCAGTCGTCTAGCTCAATGCGATAACGAAGAGTTTCCGCGAATCCATAGGCGGCGGTCTTTTTGAACCGGTCAGTCAGGACACCACTGCATGCTGCGATCACCCGCTGTGAGGCTATATTTTCAGGATCAACCGTTAGTTCCACGTAGGGCAAGCCCTGCAGCCTCGCTTCGCCAAGCATCAAATTGAGCGCCTGCTTGGCGTAGCCGTTGCCTCGCTTCCACGGCACGACTGAGAAGCCGATATGTCCGAGCACATACGGCGGCAATTCGGCAGATCCAGCCTGCCAACGAAATCCGATCGCACCGCTAACATCGCCGTCCCAAATCCATCGGATGATGCTTGGAAGACGGGCAACGGTCGAGCCATCGGGCAAAGGAATCGGGCCGCCTGATGCGGTCGGATCATCCAGCCCGTCGACGAATGCCTCTGCGTTCAACTCGATAGCATTCAACTGTTCGCGCGCAGCGACCTCCTTACGAACATTGTCAGGTGACCATCCCGCCTCAAGGGCCGAAACGTAGCTTGCCAGCAACGCAGTCGTAGGCCTCAAGAGTTCGATCTCAGTTGTCATTTTCTTCGCCTCAGGAGGAATGATTGACAACAGTTTAAGCGGCGTCGTCGAGTGTCTCAAAGTGGCCGGGCTGTGCCGGTGATCTAGCCACGAGACACCAGTCAATATGGGCTCTCCTCGTCGATGAGCTCAACAAGATGCGCTCTATTGACGGGCGCAGCATAAGGCTCGGGCCAGTATTCGACAATCTTAGTTATCTTCCCGGCTTCGGCTGAGAAAAACGATATGGCTCGCGCCGTCAACGCACCGTCGGTAACGGTCACATCGGATACTGCTTCATGACCGGTGTTGGCGACGACTCGGTTCACCGTAAAGCGCCAAGGCCCTTCTGCCGGATACTCCGAGTTCATTTGCGCAAACCGCGCCGCGCCTCTGATGCGTTCGTTCGACTGGGGCCATTCGAGGATGAATTGCTCACTTAGCACTGACTCGACTGACGCGAAGTCGTTTGAGCCCATGAGTGTCCAAAATTCGTGGACGAGCGTCGAGATATCAGTAACAGTTGCTGTCATAGCTCTTCTGCGTCAGTCTGAATTAAGAGAATTTCGAAGGCTGATTGAAAATCATCTAGCGGACCTCCTGCCGCCGAACCCGGTCCGATAGCTGAATTGAGAACCGCTTGCCGGCCCGCAGCGGATGATCGTCGCAAGTCGGCCCCACAAGATACAGTCACTTTTCCCCGAAGCGGTCACTCGGAATCATCGTCTTCGTGTTCGTGAATTTTACCGAGCCGACGCTTCCGCTCATGGGATTTGGGACGTCAAGCCGCAAATGGTCGTATCGTCGTGTCTCAACGTCATGCCAGGTTCGAGTTTCAGCGAAGGTGCCGTGGAGACATTTGTCGTCAACTGGATGCGGTCGTCCAGCGAGCCCCACGTGTATTGCACTTCCTTCAGCGCGATATCTGTGAACGAGCGTATCGTCTGGTCACGGGCTGATATCGCTGGAGTTCCGTGCAACTTCATAAGCTCGGATAACGTATTGATGAAGTTCGCGGGAGTAAACGATTCAATTTTTGTGACTGCAGCGAGACGGCCATCGCAGAAGTTGAGGTGAAAAATTTCATATGTTCCGGTGTTTGATTGATATCGATTGATCACCGTGAAACCTTCCAACTGCTGCATCGTCTCGCCCCGTGCGCTCGCGCTACGTTCGATCGTGGATTTGTTCTCGCCGCTGACGAAGTCCCATGTATCAAATGCCATGCTCCTCGTCGCGACGATCAACGAGATAATCGGCACCCAAAATATGATTCTCATGTCGTGTGGTCTACAGATACCGCTGTTGTTTTTGGGATCAATTTGCGTTGCCTTCAACCTGTGCGACTTTTATCAGGCCAAGCGACTGAGGCAGACGGGTCATTGGTACACTTCTGTTCGAGATTCATGCCGATGGTCGACGATTCGTGCGGCCTGTCCAAAGACCGTTGTTGGCCGGCCGCTGCCGATCACGCGTAGCTGGCTTGTCATCAGCTTTTAGAACTTGCGGAACAAATCGTCGATCGAATACGGTAATGCCAGTTCGGGTATTTCGTGCCTTTTAAAATACCGGGTGGACTTGGTTTCGGTGTCGGTAGGAATTCCGGAACCGCCAGTGATCTTGCACTGAAACAACGTCGCAACGTATTCAACCTGATCGCCATTGGGATACGTGTACCGGAATGCTCGGCCGCCGAAGACGCCAAGAATGCCATGAATGCGGATGGCGTATCCGGTCTCTTCCATCACCTCCCGGGCAATTGCTTCTTGGGGGCTTTCACCCAGTTCGATTCCCCCAGCTGGCAAACTCCAAGCCTCATCCGAAGATTTCTCTTGCAAGAGAAGTCTGCCCTCGTGATCGTGAATCACCGCCCCAACCGACGGGCTCAGTATCAAACCATTCCCGACCTTCTGTCTTAACCAACCGATGTAGCTTTCGTCATTCAAACTGCCCCCCGCATAGGAAAGTCGAACCGTTGAGATAGAAAACCGAACCTCGGCATCGGAGGCGATTGTCGCGGATCTGAACGGCCTTGTCGAACGGCCGAAAGTGGCCCGACTGCCGTCGCATGCAAAACAGGTACGCGACCCGTCAACCTGTCGATTGTTCCAGAATCAGCCGTTGGGGCGGTGCGGATAGCCCGACCCGTCCTCACCGAATTAAACCGCGAGTCGAGCGATCAAGGAATTCGTAAAAAGGCTTAACCTCGGCATGGGCTGTTGCAATCTCAGCGATCTCCGGCTTTGCTTCGTCAAGCGTCTTCCCGCTCCTGTAGAGCAGCTTGTAGGCATTTCGGATGGCTAGTATCGCCTCGTTGCTGAAGCCACGGCGCTGTAGCCCGGTGGTGTTCACTCCGACTGGTGAGGCGTGGTTGCCTTGGGCAATTACAAACGGCGGCACATCTTGCGCGACACCAGAACAGCCTCCCACCATAACGTGCGCGCCGATGACGCAGAATTGATGGACTGCGCACATGCCGCCGATGATCACGTGATCATCCACGATAACGTGACCGCCTAGCGTTGCATTGTTTGCCAGAATGCAATGGTCGCCAACGATGCAATCGTGGGCAACGTGGGCGTTGACCGTCAGAAGGTTGTCGTTTCCAACCTTTGTGATACCGCCTCCTTGGACCGTGCCGCGATGGATCGTGACACTCTCCCGGATTCTGTTGCGATCGCCCACTTCCACGACGGTCGGCTCTCCGGCGTACTTCAAATCCTGATTGCCTTCTCCGATCGTGGCGAAAGGGTAGATTGCGTTGTCTCGACCAATGCGCGTGTGCCCACTTACGACAACGTGCGACTTTAGTACGGTGCCCTCGCCAATCTCGACGTCACCGCCTATGCAGCAATAGGGACCAATGCGAACGCGAGCCCCGATGATGGCACCTTCTTCAACAACTGCACTCGGGTGGATGACAGCCGTTTCGTCAATCACAAACGTAGCCTCTCAGGAATGTCAGCATTGGACTTTAGCTTAAATAAAATGCCTGGGCAGCAAGCCGTGGTTCGCTTTCCGGGCTGGTTAAGTAAGTCTTCAATTTCGCTCGGCGCATAGCTTTCAATTTGCTATCGACAACTGAAGCCAGCAGAGATTGTTGACGATCGTGGCCCATGTCCCGACCGTCCGAAATTGGCCGGAGTTCGCCTCTCACGCGGCCGTGCGACTTGCTGCAAAGCGATCGAGCCGGCATCCAAATGCACTACGCATGCATCATGAGGGCCACGCCGAGTTTTGCAAAACGATTCGGTAGCCGTCATGATCCTCAAATGTTTTACCTGACACGTCCCAATAAGGATTGAGCGACGCCACGCAAACAAATCCGCTCTCGGCGAGACGATCGCAAGTCGACTGCCACTCAACTCGATCCGGGGCGTAAAACACCAGCAAATCCTCACGTGTTGGTGTTGGCGCTACCGGATGTTCACGGCACTGTGTGAACTCGAAGTGATAGTCCATGCCGGAACGTCCGAGCATCAACCCGTCGAACCCCTGATGGTCTTGAAATTTCGCCAGCACAACGAGGCTGAGCGCTGCGCAATACATGCTTTCTGCCCGTGTAAGGTCGCTGACAGGTCTGGCTATTCTGAGATGTGCTTGCATCGGGTTTTGTTATCGGGATCGTTGGCCAAGAGTGTCGGAACATCGATCCTCAAGGATACGTCAAACGAAAATTGTCGCCGCCTTTCCGCCTTTCCGCCTTTCCGCCTTTCCGCCTTTCCGCCTGACCGATTGGGGCCGAAGCGAGTTCCTGCGCTGAGCTCGGTCAGAGACAGCAAACACCGTTTGCAGGTCGCGCTTCATATAGCGAACCCACCCGATTCTTCCTTGTCCCGGGTTCCCAGATCCACCCAGCCGGCTTTTGCATACGAACGGCGCCCGGTCTCATTCTCTTCGTCGACGGAAAGCATAATGGACTTGGTGTCGGCCCAGTGGGTCAAAAGCCATTCCGGCAGACGCTGGAGCGCAGCCGTTCCGATTCCTAGACCTTGGAAGCGTAAGTCGATACGTAGGGCCGAAATGACGGCGGCTCCCGTTGAAGCCCAACTGGGGGCGGCGCTTCGCCTCTTCAGAACGAGAAAACCTACAATTACTTCCATGTGGAAGATAGCCGCGCCTTGGATTTCGCCAGTCAGATCGGACATGCAAGCCTCGACTGCGCGGTGAGTTGGCCCAGCATACTCAATCTGTTGATCGGAAATCTTCAAATTCTCAACGTCGATTTTCTGGGCCGGGCTTAACGCCTCCCATCGGACGATGCGGATCACATGAGTCATTGCTTTTTCCAACCAGGCGAACGCGGGAAAGGGTATCTGGGTAATCGGCCACATTCTACTTTGTCGACGATTCAGTATTCGCCGACGACCGTCCGTTCATGGCGACGGAAGCCAGTCCACAGGCAGAATCGCCTATACCTCGCTTGCGACTGGCTGGCGAGGAATTCTGTAAACCACAGACTTGTACTTTGGCGTCGCGCGGCTTTCCACAATGACGCCGCCTAGCGATTCGGCGATGCGCCGGCTGGGACGGTTCTCTTCGGCAACCGGATAGGTAAAGCTTTCACAACCAATGGTTCGCGTTGCCCAGTGTGCAACAAGGGTCACAGCTTCACAGCCAAACCCATTTCGATGACGATCTTCACGAATCCAGATACCGAGTTCCGGGCTCTCGGTGCGGACGCGGTGAAGCCCGGCTAACCCAAGGAAACTCCCGTCGGCGCGTTGACGTATCGCGAACACATAGTCTGACCCATCGTCAATCGACGGTACCCAGGACCGCCAAACACGATCAAAATCCTGCCGGGATGCAGGCGGCTCCCACGCCATGTGACGGGTGAGCGAAGGGGTGATGAACGAGAACGCAGCATCCGCGTCGTTGGCCGAGAACGGTTTGATCAAGAGCCGGGTTGATTCAATCTGGATTTCTGTCGGCCGCAGCATCATCTCAAGTCTTCCGTCGAGGTTTGTCTATATTCACCGATTGTCGACGAATCAGAAACCTGTGTCGAATGTCTCATCCTGACCGGACAGCGTCCGATTGCCGTCCGGCGATCACCACTCAGACTTCCGTCTGTTCGGCCATGTCAAGCGCGTGGTCAACCTCGATGCCAAGATATCTGACGGTACTTTCCAGCCTATTGACTGCAGTCAATAGGCTGGACTATCTCCCGTGCGGAACTATGTCCCGTGACGCACGAGACTGACGGGACGACATCAGCCGGCCGTGCGCAGCGGGACATAGGCATGGCCTACAGGCCCTTCAAGAACGCCAGCAATCGGTC
>NZ_VZQO01000044.1:0-68319 GCF_014397665.1 Paraburkholderia sp. UCT2 | reverse complement strand
ATGCGAGCAGGGAGCCTCGTTTGCGCGTCCAATTCACCGAGTTGAGCATCGATTCGCTTCGTCATCCGGAAAATTCGACGGCATCTCGTCTGCAACTTGGGCAGTTGGTCCATTGATCAGCGCTTCCCTAGCGCCTGAAAATTACCTGCGCCGTGCCGACCTCGATCGGAGAGGAGGTGTGCTGGTGGACAATTTTCCATCCGTCGGCCTGCTGCCTCAGCGTCATGGTCAGGCGATTGTCCATGGAGCGCAGTTCCGATCCGTCGGCGTCGACGGCTTTATATGTCGCGAAGGCGTGAACGACGGCGAGGTCCGCGGCGACGATCGTTCGCGCCACGCTGAAATCGACTATCACACGTTCCGTACCCAGCGAACCGAACCAGCCCTCCACCATGGCGCGCCACGATGCGATGCCGTTGTACGACCATGTCCCCCACATGTCGAAGACCACCGCATCGCGGTCGTATAGCGCAACGAACGCGTCCACGTCTTTTGCCAATACCGCGGCTTTGTAGCCCTCCAGGACTTGCAGGATCGGATTGTGGAGTCGGTTCACAGTGTGCTCCCAGGTCGGATGACGATGGCGGCCAGACTTGGCGCAAAACGGCAGATCCAAGGTTCCTGACCAATTGTCTTACCAGGCAACGACGATCGACGCACCATCGGATCGACATCCCCCCGAAAAAACCTTCAACACGATATTGCGTTGCATTGATCAGATCCCCGCCCGCTGCGCGGATCACTGGGCGATCTGCTGACGTTGATACTCGTCGTGCTTCATTTGCATATAGTCGGCGCGGCTGACCTCGTGCAATTGCCGCGGATACTGCTCGGTCGCATCGAACCAGTCAGCGAGGCGTTTGTCGAGGCGGGCGTTGGGCGGGCTGGAAAGCGCGCCAAGATAGGCATCGATGGCGAGGTAGTAGCGCATCGTATTGCGTTCGACCAGGCCGCGCACGCCGCCGATGTATTGCGGCTCGCTCGTCGACGAATCGGGCGTAGCGGAAAAGCCGACCTTGTCGCTGCCGATCGTCGCCAGGTAGGTTTTCATGGCAATCCGTCCCGCCGTGCCATATCCGTACGCGTAGGTCAGGTGAATAAAGGTGCGGTTATCGCCCACCGGTATCGCTTCCACCACGATACGGTAGTCTTTCGTGCTCAGCGGACCCTTGGCGGCAGTGAGCTCGACGCGAAAATAATCGGGGGTGCTCGCTACCGCACGAAAGTTGAATTGCACGCGGTACGACGACGAAAGCGATTCCTTGGTTTTCTTGCCGATGTTCACGGTGAGGATCGTACCGCTGTCGCTGGTCGACGCGTGGCAGTATTTGGTGTTCAGATGCAGGATCAGCACGTCGCACCAGTTGGCCGGGCCCTGAGTCGGGTCGTTGAGCGCGCCGCTGACCACCGCGAAAGGATAGTTGAGCAGCCCGTAAATATCGCCCTTGAGCGCCGACGGCAACTCCTGCGATTCGAGGTACAGCGGTCGCTGAAACTGGTTGTGCGCGAGTTGCTGCGTCAGACTTTGATATTTCGCGTGCAGGCGAGCCGCGCCGTCGTCCGCTTGCGCGACGACGCTCTGGCATAAGAAACAGAACACCGTCGTGATCAAGACCATCCACCACGGCCGCGTCCGCCGATTACCCGCCAGGTATGTGGCAAGCCCGCTCATGGCCCTCCTCCTACTTTGGCTCGGGTCGTGGCGCAACGGAGGCGGATCCGATCCTGGCGCCCTCGTGGTTCCCGCATATCGGCGACGTCACACGGCCATGCGCAAATACAGGCCGCGGAAGCCGGACCCTCATCGCTCGCCCGGCTCCCATTCCGGGCTGTAACCTCCAAGCGCCGGGTGATACATCTCATCGCCGGAGTGCTGAGTGAACTCAACGTTGAGTCGGTCCTCGCGCAAGCCAAGAATATCGATGCAGAGCGCGCAAAGCGCTTTGGCCACCTCCATGCGCGACTCGGGCGGCCGCCCCCTTCTGATATCGAGCATCATCAACGCGACAGGCACCGGTTCTCCGCTCTCCTGCGCAATGCGCCAGACGCTACCGGGACCGAGTTCGCGTATGGCTACGCTGATTCGCCTGACGTCCACCGACATCATCCGAGCATAGGTCTCACTCATTTTCGCCGCGAGCAGCCTTTTACTCTCGACAGAGTAGTGATCGTTTACATCAAGCTGTAGATAAGGCATTGCGTCGATCTCCTGGGAACGCGTTTCGCACGCGCCAACTGTATGCCGAAAAGCAGTTGCATAAGGTCGTAAACCTGCCCAATGCCAACGGCGGGATCTTCAAGCCGAACCGGATGTGGGCGATTGGTTCCCGAGCGACCTGAGCGCCGAAAAGATCGAGCAGATACCTTCGCACCGACCGGCTTCGAACGCCTGGCCGGGCGACAGCCACTGACGACGGCAATCATCGACCCGTGGCATCGGGCTTCCGGACAATGCATCGGAAGCCCGCGTCAAGTCTCAGACAGTCGGAGTGGGATTGCCTGCGCATTCCCGCAGACTGATGCGGTGAAAATCGTCAACGCATCTGCCCGTCAATTTGCTTGCGCAGACGATTTTCCTCGTCTTGAAGCTCGGGCGTAAAAGCTTCGCCAAAGTCCGCAGGCTCAAAGAACGGGCGAATCTCGATCTCTGAATCACTGACCATCGGATTCGGGCAGCGCTTTACCCATTCGATCGCTTCGTCCATCGATTGAACCTGCCAGAGCCAGTACCCGGCGATCAATTCCTTGGTTTCCGCAAACGGGCCGTCAATGACGGTGCGGTCCTTCCCTGAGAACCTCACGCGAGCGCCGGCCGAACTCGGCTTCAACCCGTCTCCGCCCTGCATGATGCCGGCCTTGACCAATTGCTCGTTGTACTGCCCCATCGCCGTGAGGAGTTCCGTACTCGGCATTTGCCCGGCTTCCGATTCGGGGGTTGCCTTGATCATGACCATAACGCGCATTTGGGTTTTCCCTTTGAAGACGAAAGTGTCTGGAGGCAACGGCGCCTCCAGTGACTACGACGAATGATCATAGGAGAAATCGACACGCGCAAGACACGATTGCGCGATTTTTCAGAACGTTTCGATGAGCGTAAAGGCGTCTGGCTGCCGTGAGCATTGACAGAACTCCCCGATCCGCCACGAGGTGGTCACGGCACCGCGAACGCGTTGTGCACCGACTTTTCGCCTGCATCGGCGGGCCATTGTGCGCGGATCTTCGTCACGACCAGTTCCGGAAGCGGTATGTAATCCAGCGCGTTGACCGTCGGCCCACCATGACTCAACGCCCATTCGAAAAACTTCATGGTGGCTTCGTCGTGGCCCGGCTGGTTCGGCGTCGCGGGAAGCAACACATAAGTCGCGCCCATGATCGGCCAGGCATCCTTGCCCGGCTGGTTGGTCAGCGATTGCGAGAGAGAACCCGACCAGTCCGCGCTCGCCGCGGCTGCCCTGAAGGTCGCGGCGCTGGGCTGAACGACATTACCCGCCGCATTGGTCATGGCAACGTACTTCAAGCGGTTCTGTTTCGTGAAATCCCATGCGACATAGCCGATTGCGCCGGGCAGATAGCCGACGTACGTGGCAATGCCCTCGTTGCCTTTGCCGCCGATGCCGAGCGGCCATCGCACGCTAGTGCCTTCGCCTACCCTGCGCTTCCATTCGGGACTGACCTGCGCGAGATAGTGAGTCCAGATCAGCGTCGTGCCCGAGCCATCCTGGCGACGCACCACGGCAATCGGGTAGTTAGGCATCTTGATCTTTGGGTTCAACCGCACGATTGCCGGGTCGTCCCAGAACTGAATCTTGCCGAGAAAGATGTCGGCGACGACCGGCCCCGTCAACATCACCTCGCCGGCTTTGAGTCCCGGAAGGTTCACGACGGGTACCACGCCGCCGATTACGGTTGGAAATTGCCGCAAGCCGTTGCGGGTCAGTTGATCGTCGGTCAGTGGCGCGTCCGAGCCCGCAAAGTCGACTTCCCGGGCGATGACCTGCTTGAGCCCATCGGACGAACCCGTGCCCTGATAGATCACCCTGCTGCCACCCGACTTCTGGTAGTCGGCGGCCCATCGGGTGTAGAGAGGAGCGGCGAACGTGCTGCCGGCTCCCTTGATGTCGGCGGCGTAGGCCACGGCTGTGCATGAACAGCAGATCAGACCAGCCATGATGGCGTCGAATGTTCTCACGAATGTCTCCCGTCGGTTCTTGTTCCGGGACATCGCTGATCCAGACCTGCCACTGCGTGAACTCGTTGGAGGGCGACCGTGCCGGTGATTCAATGTGCAGTTTTCATCTGGTGTGTCAGGTCTCCTGCATGACGCGCCATACGACACATTAAAGAACGGTGACAGACCGAATTCCAGTTGAATCGTGCTATCGAACGCGCCGTGCCCGGCGGCCTCTTCCCCAATTGCAGGCATCCGCTTTCCGGGTAGCCGACACACATCAGACATCCCCTTCACGTCTCGTCCCACGGTGGCACGCCCGAGAACGCGTTGACCAGGAAATCGATTGCCGCACGAACTTTTGCGCTCACGTGGCGACGGCTCGGATACAGCGCGAGCACATCGATATCCGGCAAACGGTATTCGGGCAATACCTGGACGAGCCGGCCTGCGCGTAGGTCCTCGCCGATCAGAAACGTCGGCTGCCAGATCACGCCGTGCCCCGCGAGCGCCGCCGCGCGCGCGGTGTCGCCGTTATTGGTGTGCATGTGGCAGTCGACCTCGACAGCATGCGTTTTGCCGTCTTTGTCCATCAGTTGCCACTCGTCCGCCGTGGCGGCATACGTATAGCCGATACATCGATGTCCGAGCAGGTCCGTCGGCGTTTCAGGATGTCCCCAACGCTTCAGATAGTCGGGAGATGCACACAGGATGTTTGTCGACGTCGCCAGTTTGCGGGCCGCGTGATCGACCGTGCCGGCGCGCGAGATGCGGATGGCGAGATCGAAGCCCTCCTCGACGATATCGACGACGCGATCTATCAGCGTGATGTCGAGTTCGACGTCGGGATATTGCTGCATGAACCGTGGCCACAGCGGCGCGAGATGCAGGATGCCGAAGCTGACCGGTGCATTGATACGCAGCCGTCCACGCGGTTCGATCGACGTTGTCGACACGAGCCCTTCCGTTTGCGCAACGTCTTCGAGGATTGCCTTGCATCGCGAATAAAGCGTTTCACCGGCCTCGGTAACAGACAATCTGCGTGAGGTGCGATTCAGAAGCCGCGCACCGAGATGCGCCTCCAGTTCATTCACGTAGCGGGTCACGTTCGCGGGCGAGGTTTCGAGCGCATCGGCCGCGCGCGCAAAGCTGCCCCGGTCGACTACGGTGACGAAGATCTCAAACGCGCGCAGCCGGTCCATATGGCACTCCGGTCATTCATAAAAGCTGAATGATATCGCCATATTTTTGGTCTTTTTGTCTCAAGAACGGAATCTTATAGTACGTCTCGACGAGCCGACGCATTGGGCATCGGCCGATGATCAAACCGGAGATTCAACATGCAACGCTTGACAGGAAAAGTCGCTATCGTCACTGGCGCCAGCGCGGGCATTGGTCGCGCCGCCGCCAGGCTGTTCGCCGCCGAAGGCGCGAAAGTTGTCGTGGCCGCACGCCGCGAAGCTGAACTCGAGGCGCTGGTGAGCGAGATCGCTCGCGACGGCGGCACGGCTGTCTCGCTGGCAGGGGACGTGCAATCCGAAGAATTCGCGAAAGCGCTGGTCGAACTCGCCGTCAGCCGCTTCGGCCGCCTCGACATCGCCTACAACAACGCGGGGACGCTCGGTGAAATGGGACCGTCCACAGGCGTATCGGAAGCGGGCTGGTCAGCGACGCTGGCCACCAACCTGACGAGCGCGTTTGTCGGCGCCAAGCATCAGATTCCTGAAATGATCAAGCAAGGCGGTGGGTCGATCATCTTCACGTCGACGTTCGTCGGCTACTCGTTCGCCTTCCCGGGGACCGCCGCCTATGCCGCGAGCAAAGCCGGGCTGATCGGACTGACGCAAGCGCTCGCGGCTGAATACGGCCCCCAAGGCGTGCGCGTCAACGCGATCCTCCCGGGCGCGGTGGACACGCAGATGTATCGCGGTATGAACGATACGGCCGAATCGCAGACGTTCGTGACCGGGCTGCACGCGCTCAAGCGGGTCGCAAAGCCGGAAGAGATTGCCCGCTCGGCGCTCTACCTTGCTTCCGACGATTCGTCCTTCGTGACGGGTACCGCTTCGTTGGTGGACGGTGGGGCTTCGATTACGCGCACCTGAGCTTTCTTGACGACGGCACCCGCGGGAATGCGGATGTTCGACGACGAACCGCGAACGGCTGCTTGACCCACGCCTCGATGATGTCGGCTCGTGTCCGGAGGTACGGTCTCGGATGCGCGGCCGACATCGGAGCGTTCGGGCGCGAGCGTCGACCAGCGTCGGCTGATGGACGAACCCCCTACCATGAAAAATAAACGACCACTGTACGGTTCCTCACCTAATCTTTGATCAGTTGAACCGCGAGAAGCGAAGCGCGAGTCAGCCGGAGTAACCAACAAGGAGGCGGGCCATCATGAAGACGTTAGTCCACACAGCTTGCGCGGTCGCGGTCATGGCTGTGTCAGTTGCATCGCTGGCGCAGTCGGACGGGGCGCTGACGCACGCGCAAGTGCAGGCAGAAATCGCTCAGCTCGAGCAAGCCGGCTTCAATCCGGCCAATGCGAATACCGTCGACTTTCCTACCAACATGCCGACCACCAACGCCACTGCCGCAGGCCAGAGCAGCGGCTACGGCCCCGCGACCAGCGGTACGCAGCAGATGGGTAATCCGGCCAGCACGAGTGGGATGAAGCCGGTGTTCTTTGGCGGATCGTAAGCCTGCCCGTCTGACCAGTTCGCCGCTGCAGAGCATGCCCTCCCCGCCGGGGACGGCGTGGAGTGTCGTGCTATGCGCGCTTGCAGAGTGATTTCGGCCGCCGCCTGAATGCCCGAAACCGTCATGACGACGATTTCGGACGCACCTGATCGAGCGCCATATTGCATGGCGCCTGTTGAATTGCCAGCGTTCATTCGCTGAGCGCCGGGGCGCGAACAGCTAACACCTCGTCAGCGTTTCTTAACGTCGATGGTCAGAATTTCGTATCCGGGGTCGGCGTGCTCGTTCGCGACTTTATTCGCTTCCTCATACGAGCGAAAGGACGTGGCTTCCTTGATCTCCGGTGCCATGCCGATATCGCCGTCCTCTGCGGTGCAGAGGAACTTTTCGCCGGTCTTTACGACGTAGACGGTCGTCATATCTCCCTCCATGGCTTGCAGGGGAACTTCCAGTCTAGCAGGCTGGTAGGGTTGCACACGGTTCGCTGAGGCGATTCTGCTTTGCGTGGTCCGATCGCTGCTTTCGCTCAGGGCGTCACTGCACGATCGACCGCCGCACATTGCGGGCGATCCACGCCGCAAGACCGGAACGGCCCGCGATCGACAGCGTGCGGCGCGGCCCCAGCACGATGCCGCCGATCACCAGCGCGAGAAGCAGCGCAACATGCGGCGCCTCGGCGAGCGACGCGAGCACATTGCCGGCGGAGGACCGCGAGGCTGCCCGCGCCGCCGGCAACGCGGCAGTCTGGTTCGCCGCGACCAATGCGGCTCGCGATGCCTCCATGCGTTCCAGAATGGTGACCCGGGCAAGCTCATTGGCGTGATGTGGCTGACTCATTTGAGCGACTCCCTGAGAGCGTCGAGATCGGAGTGAATCTCGGCCTTGAGCACGTGAAGCGATTGCGCCGGTTTCTGCGCCCGCAAGAAGAGCAAGGACACGATGCAAACGAGCAGCCACGCGGCGGCCACGCCCCATACCACCGCAAGGAAGTAAGGCGTCTGCCACGCGGTGGCGATGATCGCGATGCAAATGAAGGACAGCGTGAACAGGCCCGCGACTGCCAACGCCATGAGTGCGCTCAACTCGCGCACCAGACGCTTTCGCGTCTCCTCGACTTCCAGCGCGAACAGTTCGCTATAGTCGGTTATACGTTCGACGCAGAATCGCCCGACGTTGCGCCACCTCGTGACCTTCGCATGGATCGACATTCCGTCCTCCTTACGATGCATTTGCGGCGGCCGCCATCAGCAAAGACTTCGCCTCTCGGCCGACAGAGCGAAGCGACGCCAGCGCTGAACGCAGCGCAAGAGCCGGGCCCGCGCTGAGCGATCGCACGCCGCGTGCCCGTTCCTGGACGGATGCCTGCACGCGTTCGCCCTGTCGGCACAGCGCTTGCTCGAATCAGGCAGATCATTCGCTCGCCGAGGACAGCATGACCCCGCTCCCCCCAACCGATCACACTGACCGCAGCGCCGACGCAAGCATCGGCGAGACCGGCTCCGATATGGCTAGCGCGGACGGACGCGCGATGCCGGCCGCGCGCGTCGAGCACGGCTCCCACAACGCGATGTATGACGCGCACCGCGGCGCGCTGATCACGGTGACCGCGCATCGGAACTCGCGAGGCGCCTGGATCGCCGACGTGTCGATTTCCCGCGAGGGCCGGCCGCTGGAGATACCCGCCAATCTGGCCAACGTGGAGCCCGTGACGCCGGAATGGCTCACCGAGGCGGAAGCGTTGCGCGCCGGCGTCGAACAGGGCCGCTATCTGATCGACCGGACGCAGGGCGGCGGCTCCGCACCTCTGTCGGCGTCGCTGGGGCCGGTGCGCTGACGTGGGCGTCGCAACACGCGCACGTCGCAATACGCGCATGTCGCAACACGCGCACGTCGCAACACGCGCATGTCGCAAATGTCGTGATTGCAGGTTCGACGGATTGCCCGGGTCGAGATTGTCTTTCTGATCGCCGAGGCGTTAGAACCGTGCCCGCCCCGGCGACCCGGCGCAAACGCGTTACTCGTCGCTATCGAGCCCGCCCGGCAGCGGCCCGATCGTCATGCCCGCGCCCGACCCTGTGCGGGTTCCGGGGGGATAGGCATCGGTTGCTGTCTCGGGCGGAACGTCCGCGACGCAGCGGCTCGCGTCGCCGCCGCGCAGACATTGCACGAAACGGTCCGCCTCCTGTGGCGAACGAAATCCGTAGATCTTGCTGGCAACCTGCACCTGTGTGTCCGACAGTCGCTTCGACGGCATTTCCATCACCCCTCCTTTTTGCTCGAAGATCTATCGCTACGAGCAACTCGCGCGCCACCTCCAATGCAATCGCGCCGCGACTGCGGCACAGCGCTTGCGTTGGCCCCAGGCAGACCTGGCAGGCCTAGCGCGCCGCGCTCAACCGTCTTGCGTCGGCGATGCCGACGGCGGCCCGCAAGTCGTCCGGATGAACCATCAATTCGCGGACCTCGCGCAGCGTCGCGTACTGGTCGAGCGCCGTCCGCCATCTCGGCGATTCGAGCAACTGATGCCACACCGGTTCCAGCACCGCGCAATCGGCGTCGCGCCCATCCGCCAGTGCGGCCGCGAAATCGAGGCTGGCGTGCGCCGACAGCAGCTGCATCCGGCTCGCAGGGCCCAGCACGCGCGGCGCCGCTTCGACGGGTGCGTCGCAGCAATAGAGCACGGTCCTGCGAAGACCGGCGCCGTCGCTCGTCAGCGCGGCGAGCGACGCGCCGCTCAAACCCACCGTCCCCTGCTGCGTCCGAAACGGGTAGACGGTGTGCGGGTCCGCATGCGCAAGCAGCGTCAGTCCACGCACGAGCCGCGGCAGATCGGTGGTGGCTGCATCGACCGATGCCTTCGCTTCGACGAGCAGGCAGACGTCCCACGCCGCCGCGTCGGCCGGGGGCTGTGCCTGGCGCAGCAGCACCACGTCCCATTCGGTTTTCGCGCGCTCGTGGCTCGCGGGTATCGCGGCCGGCACGCGCATCGAGTTCACGACACGGTACGAGGCGAGCGCACCCTGCGCATCATTGAGGCGCCGCGCGAGCGCGTCGAGCGCGTCGGCGGCCGATGCCTCGACCGCGGCGCCGCGCTGCTTCGAACTCAAGCCTCGTGCCACGGCAGTCGAGCTTCCCGGGCGCGGTCCCTGGCGATCCCACAGCGTCTGGTACTGGCGCACGCGCTCGTCGGACGCGAGCGCGTAAAGACGGCGCAAGCGCTGCAAAGCGGCACTCTCCAGCAATTGCGCGAGGCCGCGTTGCAGCGCCGCGTCGTGCGCGATTTGCGGCGTATCGATGCAAGCTTGCACGGCTTCGGCCAGCTCGGGCCACGCTTCGGCGAACGCCAGCGCGTGCAGACGCGCCAGCGCGTCGCGTTGCAGGCCGGGTAGCAGCCGCTGCTGTTTGGCCGGATGTGCGATCGCATTGACGGCCGCGTAGATCAGCCGGCGATCGACGCTCGCGTGCGCGGCCAGCGACGCGTACTCGCGCACCACCGTGCTGCGGTGCCGTAGCAGCGTCGCCTGAAACACCGGGTCGCCGGCTTCCTCGCGCATCGCCTCCCGAATCATGCGCGCGAGCGCCTCGACGAAGAAGCGCTGGTTCGCCGCATCCGGCGCTTCGCCACGCGCGCGCGCCTCACGAGCCTGCTCGATCGCGAGCGCGAGCACGGTGGCGGGTCTCGCTTGCTGCGTCGGCGCGCAGACGGCCGCGAGCGCCGGCAGGCGATAGCGACGCGCGACAGCGTCGAGCATCTCGTCGAGCAACGAAGGCGATGGCGTCAAGGACATAGCGATATGTCGATCAGTTGGCGAAATAACTGTACATGAAGGTTCGATGCGGCGCGCGGACCGGCACGGGCCGCCCCGTCAAAACGCCATTGCCCTAGACTTCATAAAAAATGGGCGCTGGGAAATCCCGATAAACATTACAAAACACAAACATGAATCGAACCGGCAATTACATTTTTCCGACATTAAACATGCATGACGAATTCAGCACGAAAACTGCTGTCCGGATTAACACGGAGAAAACCGGCTTCAACCATGCAGACGCTTAATGCTCGGCGTACACTCGCCGGGAAGCGCTTGCCATAAGGCGCAAGGGCTACGGTGCCGCCCGCGATCAAACGCGGTTTTGTGGAGACTCAGGAGAACAAGCAATGAGCTGGACTCGGGAACAGAGAAACGTCACGATCGCCGCCTATCTAGGCTGGACCCTCGACGCATTCGATTTCTTTCTGATGGTGTTCGTATTGAAAGATATCGCGCAGGAATTCAATACGGACATTCCTTCGGTCACAGTCGCGATCATGCTGACCTTGATGATGCGCCCGCTCGGCGCATTGATTTTCGGCTGGCTCGCCGACAAATACGGCCGTCGTCCGACGCTGATGCTCAACATCGCGTGCTTCTCCCTGCTCGAACTGCTGTCCGGTCTGTCGCCGAACCTGATGACGCTGCTCGTGCTGCGCGCGCTGTTCGGTATCGCGATGGGCGGCGAATGGGGTGTCGGCGGCGCGCTGACCATGGAAACCGTGCCGACGAAGTCGCGCGGTATCGTGTCGGGTCTTCTGCAAGCCGGTTATCCGAGCGGCTACCTGCTCGCGTCGATCGTGTTCGGCCTGTTCTATCAATACATCGGCTGGCGCGGCATGTTCTTCGTCGGCGTGCTGCCCGCGCTGCTCGTGCTGTACATTCGCGCGCACGTGCCGGAGTCGCCCGCGTTCAAGACGCTCGAGAAGAAGGTCCGTCCTGGCCTCGTCGCGACGCTCAAGCTGAACGTCGGTCTGTCGATGTACGCGATCATCCTGATGACCGCCTTCAACTTCTTCTCGCACGGCTCGCAGGATCTGTATCCGACCTTCCTGCGCGTACAGCGCCAGTTCGACGCGCACACGGTGTCGTGGATCACGATCACGCTGAACATCGGCGCGATCTGCGGGGGTCTGTTCTTCGGCTGGGCGTCGGAGAAGATCGGTCGCAAGCGCGCGATTTTCATCGCCGCGTTGATCGCGCTGCCGGTGCTGCCGCTGTGGGCCTTCTCGACCACGCCGATGCTGCTCGCGCTCGGCGCGTTCCTGATGCAGATCTCGGTGCAAGGCGCCTGGGGCGTGATTCCGGTGCACCTGAACGAAATCTCGCCCGATGAAATCCGCGCGACCTTCCCCGGTCTCGTGTATCAGCTCGGCAATCTGATCGCGTCGGTCAACGGTCCGCTGCAAGCGAAAACCGCCGAACTGCACGGCAACAACTACGCGCTCGTGATGGCGATCGTGGTCGGCATCGTCGCGATCCTGATCTGCGCGCTGATTCCGTTCAGCCGCGAGCGCCGCGGCATCGACATGACGCAGTCCGCGCGTGAAGTCGTCGGCGCGGAATCGACGGGCGGCGCGGTCGGAGGACGAGTTTAAGAGCTTGAGGCTTTCGAACCAGACGGCTAGCCAATACGCGTCAACGCGTGGGAGCCGGATCAACCCGGTCGTCGAGCGCAAGGCCAGATTACATCGCAACACGACACGAGGCCGTTCCGATTCGTTCGGAACGGTCTTTTTATTTTCCGCGCGGCATGACGCGCCGCGCTTCGCCAGCATGGCTCCCCGACAGGTCTTCTAGAGGAGTTCGTCGAGCCCGTCCCTTGATCGCACCGACCATCCTTTCTTATCCTAAAAAAACGGTCGTTTCAAATATCGATTTGAATCGCGTGTTTGCGAGCCGGCAGCCCCGGCAACTGGGAGACGGCAACATGGCAGTTCGCACACCCGGCCGGCATGCCGGCGATACGAAGTCACGCATTCTCGACGCCGCGGAGACGCTGTTCATCGAATGCGGCTATGAGGCGATGTCGCTGCGCCAGATCACTTCGCGCGCCGAAGTCAATCTTGCGGCGGTCAACTATCACTTCGGCAGCAAGGAATCGCTGATTCACTCGATGCTGTCACGCCGGCTCGATCAGCTGAACCGGGAGCGCCTGAAGCTGCTCGACCGTTTCGACGTCATGCTCGGCGCGCGCCTGACCTGCGAGCACGTGCTCGGCGCGATGTTCATTCCGGCGCTGCGTCTGTCGCGCGATCCGCGTGTCGGCGGCAAAGCGTTTCTGCGCCTGCTCGGGCGCGCCTATACCGATCCCGCGTCGTTCATCCGCGACTTTCTGAACGCGCATTACGAAGCGGTGGCGATGCGCTTCTTCGATGCGTTCCAGCGCGCGCTGCCGCATCTGCCGCGCGAGGAGCTCGGCTGGCGGTTGCATTTCGCGATCGGCGCGCTGTCGGGGGTGCTCGCCGGCACCGATACCGACAGCCTGATTGCCGAGTTCTCGCAAGGCAAGTCGATGAACGATCTGCAGCTCATCGCGCGCCTGGCGTCGCTGATGGTCTCCGCGCTGAAGGCGCCGCTGCCGGATGGCTCGCAACTGGCCGCGTTCGGCGCCGTGCTCGGCGATGCGACCGACGGCGGCGTGGACGGCACGTTCGCCAGTGCGCACGAACATACCAGCGGCGAGGAGGCCGCGTGCGCAGTGGCACGCGACACGGTCGACAGCAACAGCCGCGGCGGCACTATGGAAGCGGCGCCGGCAAGCTATCAGCATGGGCTGCACGGCACCACCTGACGACGTCTCACGGCGTCGGCGCGTCATCACTCGACATAACCACCACACGTCGTACATGGAACCCGATCGAGCTCGCTTACCCGAGCAGTACATCCACGTTGCGCAGCGTCAGTCGAGTCGGTAAGACACGGTAACGCCCGACGCAAGAGCGCGACTCGCAGCCGGCCCGGCGATTGCGTCACCACAGAGGAGGAAACGTCATGCCGTGGTTCATCCTGGCGCTCGTCATCGCCGCATTCGCTCTCGTCTACGTTCAGGCCCGCGCCTCATGGTGGCTCGCCTCGCTGATCGTCTGGGTCGCCGCCGCGCTCGTGAGCGGCGCGGCCGGCCCGCTGCTGACGACACTGCTCGCGATCGTGTTCGTACTCCCCGCCCTCGTGCTGACGATCAAACCGCTGCGCCGCGCATGGCTCGCGAAACCGGTGCTCGACACGTTCCGCAAGATCCTGCCGCAGATGTCGCCGACCGAGCGCGACGCGATCGAGGCGGGCACGGTCTGGTGGGACGCCGAGCTGTTCTCGGGCCGCCCGCACTGGGACACGCTGCTCGGCTATGGCCCTGCCATGCTCAGCGCCGAAGAGCAGACGTTCCTCGACGTCGAATGCGAGCAACTGTGCGACCTCGCGAACGACTGGGAAACCACGATGGTCTGGCAGGACCTGTCGCCGCCAACGTGGCAGTTCATCAAGCAGCACGGCTTTCTCGGCATGATCATTCCGAAGCAGTACGGCGGCAAACAGTTCTCCGCGTACGCGCATTCGCAGGTGATCATGAAGCTCGCGACGCGCTGCTCGGCCGCGGCCGTGTCGGTGATGGTGCCGAACTCGCTCGGCCCGGCCGAGTTGCTGATGCACTACGGCACCGACGCGCAGAAGAACTACTATCTGCCGCGTCTCGCACGCGGCGAGGAAATCCCCTGCTTCGCGCTGACGAGCCCGTATGCCGGGTCCGACGCCGCCGCGATTCCCGATGTCGGCATCGCTTGCCAGGGCCTGCACGAGGGCCGCGAGACGCTCGGCTTTCGCGTCACGTGGGACAAGCGCTACATCACGCTCGGGCCGATCGCGACCGTACTCGGCCTCGCGTTCCGCGCGCTCGACCCCGACCATCTGCTCGGCGCGAACGACGAACCGGGCATCACCTGCGCGCTGATTCCGACCGACCACCCTGGCATCGACATCGGCCGGCGTCACTGGCCGTTGAACGCGGTATTCCAGAACGGCCCGAACTCGGGCAAGGACGTGTTCATTCCGCTCGACTGGGTGATCGGCGGACGCGCCCAGGTCGGCAACGGCTGGCGCATGCTAATGGAGTGTCTGGCGGCGGGCCGCGCGATCTCGCTGCCGTCGTCGAACGTCGGGATGGCGAAGATCGCCGTGCGCGGCACCGGCGCATATGCCGCGATTCGGCGCCAGTTCCGCACCGCCGTCGGCAAGTTCGAGGGCGTGCAGGAAGCGCTCGGCCGCATGGGCGGCAACCTGTACGTGATGGACGCCGCGCGCCGCCTGTCCGCGCAGGCGGTCGACCTCGGCGAAAAGCCCTCCGTCATTTCGGCGATCGCCAAATATCACATCACCGAGCGCGCGCGCATGGTCATCAACGACGGCATGGACGTCGTCGCCGGCAAGGGTATTTGCATGGGGCCGTCGAACTTTCTGGCGCGTGCGTATCAGCAAATGCCGATCTCGATCACCGTCGAAGGCGCGAACATTCTGACGCGCTGTCTGATCATCTTCGGCCAGGGCGCGATTCGCTGCCATCCGTACGTGTTGAAGGAAATGACGGCGACGCGCGAGCCCGATCGCGCGAAAGCCTTGCGCGAGTTCGACGCGGCGTTCTTCGGTCACGTGAATTTCACGGTGTCGAACGTGGTGCGCAGCGCCGTGTATGGGCTGAGCGGCGGCGCGCTGATCGCGAAGCCACGCCGCGCGTATGCGCCGCTCCATGCGTACTATCGCGCGGCGACGCGTCTGTCGGCCGTGTTCGCGTTGCTCGCCGACGTGTCGATGTTCGTGCTCGGCGGCGATCTGAAGCGTCGCGAACGCATCTCGGGACGCCTCGGGGACGTGCTGTCGCAGCTGTTCCTGATCTCGGCGACGCTGAAGCGTTTCGAGGACGAAGGCCGACAGCACGACGACCTGCCGCTCGTGCGATGGGGCGTCGAGGATGCGCTGTACAAGGCGCAGCACGCGCTCGACGGCGTGCTCGCGAACTACCCGAACCGGGTCGCCGCGACGCTCGTGCGTGTGCTCGCATTCCCGTTCGGCCTGCCGCATCGCGAGCCGTCGGACGGGCTCGGCAGCGAGATCGCCGAACTGATGCAAACGCCCGGCGCCGCGCGCGAGCGGCTCGTCGCCGACTCGTACGTGCCGCACCCCGACGTCGATGCGCTCGGCTATGGCGAGCTCGCGTTCGCGCTCAATCCGCAGTTCACGCAAATCGAGCAGAAGCTGCGCGAGGCGGTGAAGCAGGGTCTGCTCGAACCGCTGCCGCAAAGCCTGCCGCAGTTCGCCGCATGGACCGATGCGGCGCAACGCCAGGGCCTCGTCGACGCGGACGAGCGGCGCGTGCTCGACGACTACGCGCGCTACGGCGCGCAAGTCGTCAAGGTCGACGATTTCCCGGCCGACTTCGACCTGCTCGCGAGCTTGCAACAGCGCAAGCAGGCGCTCGAAAAGGCGCTGGAACTGGTGGCCTGATGCGCGCGCTCACGCAGAAAAAACTACCGACCCGGCGCGGCAAACCGTACCGGAGTCACGCAACTCAAGGCACACTGACACACGTCCGGCGCCCCTGAAAATCACGGGGCTGCCCGCGGCGCGTCCAGCAGAGCAACCGATAACATGAATGATTCCTACCTGAAGTTCGTCAACTCGCCGTTCGGCGGCCGTCTCGCGCGCTCGCTCGGGCTGCCGAAGCCCGAGGTGCTGCGGCGCTATCGCGCGGACCGGCCCGAGTTCGACGGACTGATCGCGATCGGCGCGGGCCGCGAGCCGCGCCTGTTCGACGCGCTCGGGAGTCTGATCGCCACCATCGGCATGACGAGCGTCGCGCACGAAAGCGCCGGGCTGTGGGTGCCGCTCGCCCATCGCCACGGCCTGATGACCGGCCGCTTCGAGCCGGCCGAAGCCGGTGCGCCGGGCAAGCTTGCCGCGTTGATGTTCGACGCGAGCGGTATCGACGACAGCAGCCTGCTCGAACCGCTGCACGGCTTTTTCCACGACACGCTGCGCTCGCTCGGCAAGTGTGGGCGCATCGTCGTGCTGGGCCGGCCGCCCGAGGCCTGCGCGAGCCCGCGTCAGTGGACTGCCCAGCGCGCGCTCGAAGGGCTCGTGCGCTCGCTCGGCAAGGAAGCGCGGCGCGGCATCGCCGCGAATCTCGTGTACGTGGAGGAAGGCGCTGAAAACGCCATCGAGGCGACGCTGCGCTTTTTCCTGTCGCCGCGCTCGGCCTATGTGTCCGGTCAGGTGGTGCGGATCGCGGCACATGGCGCGCTGCCGCACGACGCGCCCGCGTTCGACTGGCGCCAGCCGCTCGCCGGCCGGCGTGCGCTGGTCACGGGCGCGGCGCGCGGCATCGGCGCGGCGATCGCGAGCGTGCTCGCGGCCGAGGGCGCGCATGTGATCGGGCTCGACATTCCGTCCGCGCGCGACGCGCTCGATGCGACGATGCGGCGGCTGAACGGCAGCCCGCTCGCGTTCGACATCGCCGCGCCCGAAGCGCCCGGGCAGATCGCCGCCGCGCTCGACGAGCTCGGCGTCGACATCGTCGTGCACAACGCCGGCATCACGAAGGACAAGACCATCGCGAAGATGACCGATGCCGTCTGGCAAAGCGTGATCGACATCAACCTGAGCGCGCAGGAACGCATCGACGACGCGCTGCTCGCGGGCGGCATCCTGCGCGACGGCGGGCGCATCGTCGCGGTGTCGTCGATCAGCGGCATCGCGGGCAATCCCGGCCAGACCAACTACGCCACGTCTAAGGCTGGCGTGATCGGCCGGGTGCAGAGCATGGCGCCGCCACTGCGCGCGCGCGGCATCACGATCAACGCGGTCGCGCCCGGCTTCATCGAAACGCAGATGACCGCGAAGATTCCGCTCGCGATCCGCGAGGCCGGCCGCCGCATGAACTCGATGAGCCAGGGCGGCCAGCCCGTCGACGTCGCGCAGACCATCGCGTGGCTCGCGCATCCGGGCTCGGCCGGCGTGACGGGCCAGGTCGTGCGCGTGTGCGGTCAAAGCCTGATTGGCGCCTGAACGGGAGCATGGGTATGGACGAACCGCGTGATCCGTTCGGCAGCCGTCAGCTCGCTCCCGCGCCGGGCGACGGCGCGCGGCCGAAAACCGTCGTCATCGAAACGCTGCCCGCGCCGGCAAAGCTATACGGGCGCGCGCTCACGGGCATCGTCAAGCGCGGCCGCGACACGCGGCTGCCGCCGTTGCGGCTCGTGCGCCCCGCCGTCGTGCTCGAGCCCGGCCCCGTGTGGCGCTATGCGCGCGTGTGCGGCTTCATTCCCGAGCACGGCGTGCCGCTGACCTACCCGCACCTGCTCGCGTTTCCGCTGCATCTGCTGATGCTGACCGACCCCGCGTTTCCGTGGCCCGCGCTCGGTCTCGTGCATCTGGCCAATCACGTGCGACTGCGCCGCCCGCTCGCCTACAAGGACCTGCTGCGCATCGAGGTCGAATTCGGCGCGCTGCTGCGTCACGACAAGGGCCAGGCGTTCGTCGTGCATACGCGCATCTATCGGCGCGGCGAGGCGGTGTGGGACGGCGACAGCATCTACCTGAAGCGCGCGGTGCCGGCGCTCGGCCATCCGCTCGAAGCGTTGACGCTCGGCCCCGATGCGCTGCAACGGATCGCGCGCTGGCAGCTCGCGCCGCAACTGGGCCGCGACTACGCGAGCGCGTCCGGCGACTACAACCCGATCCACATCAGCGCGCTGTCGGCGAAGGTGTTCGGCTTTCCGCGCGCGATCGCGCATGGCATGTGGACGCTCGCGCGCGCGGCGTCGTCGCTGCAGCCGCCGAAGCCGCTCGCCGAAGCAACGCTCAGCGCCGAGTTCAAGGTGCCGATGCTGCTGCCGGGCGAAGCGTCGCTGTGGAGCGCATCGCCTTCGCTGATCGAGCGCGATCTCGAGGTGCGCGATATCGCCGGGGAAAAGCCGCATTTGCGCGGGCGCATGCAGTGGCGGCTGCTGTGAACCGCGAGCGCGCCGTTCGCATCGACCAATAATCTGGGAACGACCCAAAGGAGCCGAGCATGTCCCACCCGCAACCTGCCGTGCGCCGCGTCGCCGTCATCGGGGGCAACCGGATTCCGTTTGCCCGCTCGAACACCGCGTACGCGAGCGCATCGAATCAGGACATGCTGACCTTCACGCTGCAAGGGCTGATCGATCGCTATGACCTGCACGGCGTGCGTCTCGGCGAAGTCGCGGCGGGCGCCGTCATCAAGCACTCGCGCGACTTCAACCTGACGCGCGAGTCCGTGCTGTCCACCACGCTCGCGAAGGAAACGCCCGCCTACGACGTGCAGCAGGCCTGCGGCACCGGCCTCGAAGCCGCGATCCTCGTCGCCAACAAGATCGCGCTCGGGCAGATCGACGCGGGCATCGCGGGCGGCGTCGATACCACGTCCGACGCGCCGATCGGCGTCAACGAGCGCATGCGCAAGATCCTGCTCGAAGCGAATCGCGGCAAGAGTACCGGTCAGCGTATCGCCGCGCTCAGCAGGCTGCGGCCCGGCATGTTGTTCAAGCCGCTGTTGCCGCGCAACGGCGAGCCCCGCACGGGGCTGTCGATGGGCGAGCATTGCGAGCTGATGGCCAAGCGCTGGAACATCTCGCGCGAGGCGCAGGACGTGCTCGCGTACGAGAGCCATCGCAAGCTCGCCGATGCGTACGCGCGCGGCTTCGTCAACGATCTGATGACGCCGTACAAAGGCCTCGCGCGCGACAACAACCTGCGCGCCGACCTGTCGCTCGAAAGGCTTGCGAACCTGAAGCCCGTGTTCGACCGCGACGCGGGCACGCTGACCGCCGGCAACTCGACGCCGCTGACCGATGGCGCATCCGCGGTACTGCTCGCGAGCGAAGCGTGGGCGGCCGAGCGTGGCTTGCCCGTACTCGCGTATCTGAGCTGGTCGGAAACCGCGGCGGTCGACTTTTTCGACCAGCAGGAAGGCCTTCTGATGGCGCCCGCCTACGCGGTGCCGCGCATGCTCGCGCGCGCCGGCCTCACGTTGCAGGACTTCGATTTCTACGAAATCCACGAAGCGTTCGCGGCTCAGGTGTTGTGCACGCTCGCGGCATGGCAGGATGACGAATATTGCCGCACGCAGCTTGGCCTCGCCGGCGCGCTCGGTGCGATCGACCGCACCAGGCTCAACGTGAACGGCGGTTCGCTCGCGACCGGCCATCCGTTTGCGGCGACGGGCGGACGTATCGTCGCCGCGCTCGCAAAGATGCTGGCGCAACTCGACAAACCGGCCGGCAGCGCACGCGGGCTGATCTCGATCTGCGCGGCGGGCGGCCAGGGGGTCGTCGCGATTCTGGAACGCTAGGGCCTGTTGACGCTAATAACGGGCTTGCGCTGGCCGCCAGAAGGGCCGAGCGCAAGGATTGCGACGCAGCGAATACTCGACGTATTCGCAAGGAGCATGACGCGGCGATCGGCCCTTCTGGCGGTCAGCCCCGGGAAGGATTTTTTTAAAACAGGGGAACGTGCCTTTGCGCGCGTAGTGCAAGGAGAGAGGAGCGCCGTTTGGCCGAGCCAAACAAGCGACGACCGACGCCGCAATACGCGCGCAAAGGCACGTTCGCAAGCCCGTTATTAGCGTGAATAGGCCCTAGCGCGGCAGCGCATACCAACATTTTCAGGAGGCAACCGATGACCGAGCCCACCCAAGCCCCGCTGCACGTGCCGGACGCAGGCGGCATGCCTCGTCAAAACCCGGTGCCCCACCCCGCTCCGAACACCGACGGCATCTGGTACGCGTCCTATCCGGACGACGTGCCGCGCGACATCGACGTCACGCAATACGAGTCGATCGATCAGTTCTTCGACGAATGCATCGCACAGTTCCGCGAGCGCGTCGCGTACGTGAGCGTCGGCGCGAACCTGACGTACGGTGAACTGGGCCGCAAGGCGAGCGCGTTCGCGGCGTACCTGCAAAGCATCGGCGTGGAGCCGGGCGAGCGCGTCGCGATCATGCTGCCGAACACCTTCCAGTATCCGGTCGCGCTGTTCGGCACGATCAAGGCGGGCGCGGTGGTCGTCAACGTGAATCCGCTCTACACGGTGCGCGAACTCGCGCACCAGCTAAAGGACAGCGGCGCGCAGACGATCGTCGTGTTCGAGAACTTCGCGAAGACGCTCGAAGATGCATTGCCCGGCACCAAGGTGCGCAACGTGATCGTGACCGGGCTCGGCGATCTGCTCGCCGACGGCGCGAACCTGAAGGGACACCTGCTCAATTTCATGCTGCGTCACGTGAAAAAGATGGTGCCCCCTTACAAGCTGCCGCAGGCAGTGCCACTCCTGAAAGCGCTTTCGGTCGGTTATGCGCGGCCGCACACACCGGTGCGCGCGACCCACGAAGACATCGCGTTCCTGCAATACACGGGCGGCACAACCGGCGTCGCGAAAGGCGCGATGCTCACGCACCGGAACATCATCGCCAATCTGTTGCAGGCGAAGGCGTGGGCCGCGGGGCAGTTGTCCGGCGAGGGCGAAACGGTGCTCACGCCGCTGCCGCTTTATCACATCTACTCGCTGACCGTGAATGCGTTGATCTTCATGGGGCTCGGCGGGCGCAACATCCTGATCGCGAATCCGCGCGACATGAAGCGCGTGATGATGATCATCCGTCACGAAAAATTCACCGGCATGACCGCGGTCAACACGCTCTATAACGCGTTCCTCGACAACGAGGAATTCTGTCGGCGCGACTTCTCGGACCTGAAGCTCGCGATGGCGGGCGGCATGGCGACGCAGAAAGCCGTCGCCGAGCGCTTCAAGGCGGTGACGGGCAAGCCGATCATCGAGGGCTACGGACTCACCGAGTGCTCGCCGATCGTCTCGATGAATCCGGTCGATCTGACCAATCTGCGCGACTTCGAGGGCTCGATCGGCTTGCCCGCGCCGTCCACGCAGGTGCGCTTCAGGAAGGACGACGGCAGTTGGGCCAATATCGGCGAGGCGGGCGAGCTGTGCGTGAAGGGCCCGCAGGTCATGAAGGGCTACTGGAACCGCCCCGACGAAACCGCGAAGGTGATCGACGACGACGGCTGGCTCGCGACCGGCGACATCGGCGTGATGGACTCGCGCGGCTTTATCCGTCTGATCGATCGCAAGAAGGACATGATCCTCGTGTCGGGCTTCAACGTGTATCCGAACGAAATCGAGGACGTGATCGCCGCGCATCCGGACGTGCGCGAAGTCGCCGCGATCGGCGTGTCCGACCCCGCGCAGGGCGAGCGCGTGAAGGTGTTCATCGTGCGGCGCACGCCGACACTGACCGCCGAGCAGGTGATTGCGTACTGCCGCAAGAATCTGACTGGCTACAAGGTGCCGAAGCTCGTCGAGTTCCGCGACGAGCTGCCGCAAACCAACGTCGGCAAAATTCTGCGCCGTGCGTTGCGCGACGAGGAACTCGCGAAACAGAAGTCCGCCTGACGGGAATAAGCGTTGCTTCAAAGCGTTATTGCTTTGTTGCTTCGCGTTATTGCCTTGCAGGTTGCATGAGCGGCCGCGTCACTTTCTGGAGAAATTCATGAAGCACCGCATGTCCGCCCGTTCGCATCGCCTGCGACAGCGCTTGCCGGGTGCGCTGCTCGTCGCGCTCGGCCTGCTGTCGGTGCCGACGGCCTTCGCGCAGAACGACGACCGCCCGCCCCCGCTCAACACCGCGAGCGCCGTCAAGCCGCCCACCACGCCGGCCGCGCAGGTCGGCAAGCTGACGCTCGACCAGCAGGTCAAATGGCTGCGCGCCGCGCAGCAAAGCGGCACGCTCGAAAAGCTCGACGACGCGCAACTGGTCGCGCTGTTCCAGTCGCTCGATCCGCTCGCGCTGCCGCGCTATATCAAGGAAGGGCCGAACGACTACCCGTCGTACGAGTTCACGATGTCGCGCTCCGAGCGCATTCGCGGCATCTGGCCCGACAAGCCCGATCACATGCTGGTGCGCGTCGCGCACGACCCGCTGCGCATCTACGCGAAGTGGCTGCCCGACGGCGCGCACGCGGGCCAGGAAATCATCTACGACGAATCGAAACGTAGCGACGAAACCTACGGCCACCTCGGCGGCATCATGAACGTGATGCCGTTGTGGACGTCGCTGACCGGCGCGCTCGCACGCTCGCAATCGAATCACAGCGTGCGCGATCTCGGCACCGAGTACGTTGCCGATCAATACCTGAGTGAAGGAAAAAAATACACCGAGGCCGGCTTGCCGCGTTCGGTGCGGATCGAAGTGAAGACCATCGACGGTGTGCGCGTCGTCGCGTTCACGTTCGAAACACCGGTCGGCCAGCCACAGTTCTACGCGAAAAAGGAAACGCTCGGGCTCGATCTGCGTCATCCGTTCTTTCGCAGCGTCCAGTCTTACGACAACGACGGCAAGATTTTCGAGCAGATCGTGTTCGAGAGCATCACGCCGAAGACATTCGACGATTCGACCTTCGATCCGAAGAACAAGGACTATAAGTTCTAGCGCGCGCTGCGCGGCGTCAGCGCGAAGGCCACGTGGGCGGGTTGCGCATCCAACCCCGCGCGCGCTTCGTGACGATGCTCGACGAAGCGTCCCGTGCGAAGCGCGAGGTGTTGCAGGACGAAGTAATCGGACGCGCGCGTGAAGCCGATCAGCGCGGGCATCGCGTGCGGGGTCCGCCCAACGTCGAGCAGTGGCGCAAGTGTGGTGAACCAGAGCGCGCCCGCATCATCGCCGGTTTCGAAGGTCGGCAAGCGAAGATGCGCGGCATAGCGTGCGAACGACGCGCCGCATTCGAGCGTCGAGTCGACGATCGCGAACGCACGCGCATCGTCAGCGCACGCGGCGGCTTGCGCGAGCCACGGCCATGCGCCGCCCGCGGCCGTCGCGAGGCATGCACCGGTGAGCATGAAAGTGCGTCGATCCATTGGCGTGTACGTTCCGTTCTGTTTGCGCTTCGGTTTGCCGTGCGTGTGCGCACGCGTCGTTCACGTGTACCCCCGCCGGTCGCGCCACGCCGCCGGCCAGATGCCCTGCTTGCCCGGCGCGAGAATGCCGTTCGGGTCGAGCGCATCCTTCAGCGTTTCGGCGAAGCGCAGCGACGCACCGTCGTTGAAGCTATATTGCGCGGCCGCGAAATCCATGTACGCGAGATGCGCGCGATATTCGCCGTAGCCGGCCGCGCGCGCGTCGCTCATCAGCGAGCGCAGCAGCGCGCCGGCCTGCTCCACCTGGTTCGCGTCGTCGCGATCGAAAATCGCCGCGAAAATATGATGCAGATGCCGCGCGCCCGCGGTGAAGCCACCGTAGTAGTCGAAGCCGTATTCGGCGGCGCGCGCTTTCACCATCGTGTACTGGCGCATCGCGTCGCGCCCGGTCGCCGGACAGATCGGCGCGAAGTCGACGTGCGCGCCCGCGCCGCCGCGCCAGTCGAGCATGCGAAACGCGGTCATCGCGGGAATGCCGGCCATGTTGCGATCGCCGCCGCCAGTCGGCTGAGCATCGCCCCCATAACGCGCCGCCGTGAGCCGCGCCTCTGGCACCCGCGCGAACGCGCGCTCGATCAGCGCGTAGCGCGCATCGATCAACTCGGGCGTGCCGTACAGCGCGAAATGCAGGTTCCAGCGCCCGACGCCGAGTTTGTCGAGCATCGCCTGCACCGCGCTCCCGGGCATCGCGCCCGCGCCGTCGTACCACTGCCGGCGTGGCGACAGACTCGCCGCGCGCCGCAATCCGCCCTCGATCACCGCGTGATTGCGGATCGTGCCGTCGAGCCGCAACGGCCGCAGAATCTCGACGATCTCCTCCAGATCGGCCTCGCGACGAAACTGGATTTCGCCGAGCAGATACGCGGGCGGCGCGGGCATCAGCCACACGCCGAGCTTCGTCACGATGCCGTAGTTCGACTGCATGAACATCGCATCGAACGACGGCCCGTAGCTCGGCTGATACAGCTGCCACGCAGTGCCGATCTCGACGCCGCCCATGCCGGTGCGCAGCACGTCGCCGTTGGCGAGCACGACCTCCATCCCGCATTGGGCCGCCGCGTGATCGCCGTAGTCGGTATAGCCGAAGCCGCGCTCCAGCGTGTTGCCGACCACGCTGCCCCAGCCGGCAGCCGGTGGATCGACCCAAAGCTTGTAGCCCTTGTCGCGCAGATGCGCGTACAGATCGAAATAGCTGACGCCCGGTTCGACCAGCGCGTAGGCGAGCGTTTCGTTGACTTCGAGGATGCGGTTCATGCGCTGCAAGTCGAGCACGACCGAGCCGCTGAGACGCGGCGCCGCGCCGCCGTACGCGAAGTTGCGCCCGGTCGACACGGTCCACAGCGGAATCCGGTACTGATTGGCGATGCGCAGCACCGCGCGGATTTCATCGACCGACGCGGGCAGCAATGCGGCGCTCGCGACAAACGCCCCCGGCTCGCCAGGCGCGAACGGATCGACATAGGCGGCGAGGCCGGCGTCGGAACGCAGCACGTGCGCTTCACCGACGATCGCGCGCCAGCCGGCGAGCGCCCGGTCGAACTGCGCGGCGGACAGGTTGGGCGGCAGCGTCTGGGGCAAGGCGTCTCCTTGTCGGTCGGGTAAGCCGCGGGTGCAGTCGCGCGGGCAAGCTATGCGTGCGTCGCCGCTGACGGCCTTGACGATACCCTACCGCCCGCTACTGCTGCCACGTCTCAGGCTTACCACCGAGCTCGCTGCACACGTCGATCGCGATCTCGCGCAGCTTGCCTTCCGCGATCACGCCAGACAGCGCGTAGCCCATGCCGTCGCTGATCCAGTAGAAGGTGCGGCGGTTGCCGTCGCGAAACAGGCGGAACGCGGTTTCGTCGCGGGTGACGCCGGTCACGTACAGCGTCAGGCGTGCGCCCGCCTGGTTCTCGTACATGAACTGCGCAGCCGGGCCGGCCTCGCCGGGCAACAGCCGGCCGCCCACCAGCGAATAACCATACTCCTGCAGCGACGGCACCGACAGTGGACGATTCAGCCGCTTCGACAGCCAGGTGATCAGATGCTCCTCTTCGCTCGCGGCGACTTCGACCGGATGACGCCGCTCCGGCGAGTACACCGCGTACGCGACATCCGCGCGCTGCGCAAAACCGGCCGGCTGTCCGCCGAAGCCGCTCCACGCGCCACCGGTCAGCCGCGGTGCGAGCGGACCGAGGGCCAGCGCGAGCCCGGCGCCAGCCGCGAGCCAGCAGGCGGCGAGACCCGCGCGCTGCCACCACGGCCGCGTCCGACGCACGACGATAAAAGCCGGCTCCTCCGCCTCCGTGGGCTGGCTGCCTGCATCGCTTCGCTCGCCGGCTTCAGCGGCTTGCTGCCGATCGTCGGCCCGCTGCCCTGCTTGCGCTTGCCGCGCATCGCTGTCCGGCGCGCCGCACAGCGCCCGCAGCGCCGCCTTCTGCGCGCGCCACGCGGCCACGCGCGCGGTGGCCTGCGGATGCTGGCGAAGCTGCGTTTCGATCGCGGCGCGCTGCTCTTCCGGCAATTCGCCATCGACATAGGCCGACAGCGCGCGCAGATCGAGCTCGTCATGCAAGCCGGAATCGGAGTCATCGTTGTTCATTATCGGTTTCTCACCACTTTCAGCGGCGCGACTTTATGCGCCGCCCGCGGCGCACGGGGCTGCGGTCCGTGCATCGGCCCTGGCGGCTCCTCGCACAGCAACGCGCGCATATGCTCGCGCGCGCGCGACAGCCGCGACATCACCGTACCGATCGGCACCCCGAGCGCGCTCGATGCCTCCTGGTACGACAGCTCCTCGACGCACACCAGCAGCAGCACCTCACGCTGCTCGAGTGGCAGGCAGTACAGCGCGCGCTGCACGTCGCGCAGCACCAGACCGTCGACCTCGCCGTGCGGCGCCTCGAGATTGCGCCACGGCGCGCTTTCTTCGTCGACGGCGATCTCGCGGCGCCCGCGCAGCTGGTCGATGTACAGATGCCGCAGGATCGTCAGCAGCCACGCGCGCAGGTTGCTGTTTGGCCGGAATGCCGACCAGCGCGCAAGCGCGCGCTCCGCCGTATCCTGCACGAGATCGTCGGCCCAGGCGCGGTCGCCCGTCAGTGCGCGCGCATAGCGGCGCAGCTGGGGCAGCCACGCGATCACTTCCGCTTCGAATGTCACCCGGCGTGCCAGGCCCGGTCGCGGCGTTAGTAGCCGCCGCCGCTGCTGTTGCTGTTGCTGCTCGAACCCGACGCGGCGTTGTCGGTATCGGCCGCGTGCGCGAGGGAGCCGCACGCGAGCGCGAGCAGGACGAAGAGCGCTGACAGAATACGGGATGCTTTCATGGTGAGCCTCCTGGCAGATGCCCGGCACGCGATCGACCGACCGGCGCGGCGGGCGGCAGGCCGCGGAATGCGGTACTGCCATACTGGACTTAACGCCGCGATCGCGTGGTTTATTCCATCGCCGTCGCGGCGCTGTTTCGCTGCGCTGTTTCTCCGGGCTTTTTCGCGGCGCTTCGACGCCGCCGCCGTGGTCGCGCAACATGCCCCTATGTTCTTCCTTTTCCGCCAACCATGCCGGCAATGCCTGGAGAGACCGGAAGAAGACGACATTGACCAGCAGATTCGTAACTCAACGTTACAGTCCCGCGTTATCGGATGCTTATGTGCTCACAAGTCGTTATAGTGGACAAGGTTCGCCCCGTCGACGCGCTCTGCCCCCGCATAGGGGAGAAAGGGTAGAATCGCGGCGAACCACCGTCTATCTAACCTGAATTGTCCATGGCTTCCGCAGAATCGCATCCGCAAAACGACTTCATGAACGCTGCGCGCAAGGAACGAAAGCGCGTCGAAATCTATCTGGTCAACGGCATCCGCCTGACCGGATGCATCGAGTCGTTCGATCAGTACCTGGTGATGCTGCGCACGCCGGTTGGCCTGCAAGGCATCTACAAGCGCGCGATCTCCACGATCCAGCTCGACACCGGCACGCGGCCGGCGCCGCGCACGGGCCGAACGTCGCATGGCGAACATGGCGCGCGCGGTCCCCATGGTTCGCGCGAACATCGCGAGCCGCGCGAAGGGCGTGAATCGTACGGCACGCCGTCGGCGGAACGCGCGCCGAGCGAGCGCAGCGGCAACTCCGAAGGTCCGGTGGTCGTCACGCGGCGGCGGCGTCTGTTCGGCACCGGCGGCGAAAGCGGCAATCATGGCGGCAACCACGGCGGCAATCACGGCGGCGGCAACCCCGGCGGCAATCAGGAATAAATACGAAGAAGCTGTAGCGGCCGCGCCTCGCTACTCCGTGGACGGACCGAGGCGCCGCAGAATTTTCTCCAGTTGGGTCAGCTGACGCTCGGTCAGTTCGAATCTCCCCTTGACCGCCAGCACGCGGCGCCGCCAGTAGCCGGCGTCGAACAGGTGCAGCGCCGGTTGCCGCGTCGCCCGATCCAGGTGTTCCAGTTCGGCTTCCACGACGTGGGCTGCGAGCACTCGCCGCGAGCCCGCCGGCTTTTTCCAGTTCATCTGGTTCGCTGTGTGATGAATCGATGGAGGTGTCGTTCGCGGCTCAAGCGCGGCTCAAGCGCGGCTCGAGCGCGGCCGGGACACTCGGAGGACGAATCGATGCCGGCCGGCTTTAAACGACGCGCCTGCGCCATCTGGCGGTCGTTCGCCGATAGCCGCGATGCGCTATGCTGAATGATCGACCCTCTACCGATGGAGCGCGCCATGACCAGCAAAAACCAGCATGCCTCCCGACCGGCGCGCACGCGCCGGACGCCCCCGACGTCCGCCGATACGCGGCTCGACGAAGCGCTGATGGAAAGCTTTCCCGCCAGCGATCCGATCGCCGTCGACGTGACGCAGCCGCCTCGCGAACGGATGCGCAAAACGCAAGCGGATACGCGCAAGCGGCATTGAAGTCGCGCCGTCTCGCGTCGTACGACGGCGGCGCACAACGACGCGGCAACGAGCCGTCAGGGCTCGCGAAAAATGCCGAGTACAAATGCCGAAAAGCCCGACGGCAAAAGTGCGATGCGCGGGCTGGCGGGGGTGCGGAAAGCACCGATCAAACATAACAACGGTAACGCCCGCGGACGAGCCGGACGGCGCACCGATTTCCGCGCCGTCCCGCCACTCCACCCAGGCTCACACCGTCGTGCTCAATGCACCGGCAAGCCGCTATTGAGCTGACGCTGCAGGTCGCGCACCTGGCGCTGCGCGACGCGCAACTGATCCTGCGCGGCGGCCTTCTGCTGCGCCAGTTCGGTCGCCTCGACGCGCTTCTGCTCCTGCTGGCTCGCGACGATGCTTTGCTGCTGACGCGCGACGTCGAGGTCGGCCTGCAGCCGGCTCGCGCGTTCCTGCGACAGCGCGACCATGCGCTGCGTGAACGCCTTCTGCGCTTCGAGTTGCGTACGGCGGATCTCGATGTCCGACAGTTGCATCGTCTGCCGCGCGAAATCCTTGTAGATCAGCTCGGCGCGCGCGGCGTCCTGCGACTTGATCACGCGCCAGAAGTTTTTCTGCTGGAACAGCGCGACGTAGTAGGTCATCTCCTTGCCGTAGAACAGCAGGCTCGCGCCATAGCTGCCGTTATACGTGGTACGCAATTCGCTCAGATCCGGGCCGTGGATCATCTGCTGCAGTTCAGCCACGTTCCCGGTGGCGGATTGCCGGTTTTCATCCGGCGTCAGTGCAGTGGTTTCCGCCTGGCCGGCCTGCGAGGTGTCGGGCAACGCACTCGTCGTACCCGGCTGGGACACGACCGTACCGCTCGCACCACTGTTCTCCAGAGCCTGTGCATTCGCGCCCTGAAGGGCCCCCAATACGATGCATGCGGCCAGAGCAATCTCTCGTAGCTTCGACTTTCGGTCCATGTGATACCTGTTGAACAGATTTTGTTTTAGTAGAAAACGGGGAATTATTACTCACTTTCGCGGGTTTCGGGCTCTTCGTCGAAAATATGGTACTTGCGCGTTTGCTTCTATAACAGGCACAAGCGTAGTCCCGCCTCACCGGCGCGGCGGTAGACGGCGATCCGTTCGATTCCCTGCCGCTGATCGAGGCGCCCCACCGCGGTCCGAACCTGACCGTGCAGGTCGACGGCGGGAAGTCGATTTCGTTCGACGAAGTCGCGCAACGCTTCACACCGCTCGTCGGCAAGGACATGCCATGAGCCGGGCGATGCGTCGGGCGATTCGGGCTGGGGCGCGACGGTCGAGGCCAACCGGCCGATCACGCTCGGCTTCACCTATGCGTACTGCGACAGCCTCGATGCGTCCGTCGGAAAAGCGGTCGGTGATGCTCCGGTGGAGAGCGCATCGCACAGTCCGCGCATCAACGCGAGGTTCTGCTACCAGCTGAATTGACACGCTTCAGAAGTACCGCGAGCGGATTAGAAGCTCCACTATCAAACGACGCATGCACTTTCGCGTATTCTGCGCTGACGATGAAAACGGCACACCGCTGGCACCGTTACGCATCGCGAGGGCCGGTACCGCACATCCGACCACGATGCCCATAACGCCGCGCGACCATGATCGCGCTGTCTCATATCAAGGAGGAAGGCAATGACGCAATTCACTCGACGTGCCGGCGCGCTTGCGCTGCGCACCGCCCGTCACGCCGCGCTCGCCGGCGCCCTGCTCGCCAGCGCCGTGACCGCGATGGCGCAGACCGATACACCGATTGGCACGTGGCAAACCATCGACGATCACACGGGCCAGCCGAAGGCGCTCGTGCAGATCACACAAGACGGCAATGGCGAACTGAACGGCAAGGTTATCAAGGGTCTCGGCGCGAACGATCAACCGGATCGCCGTTGCACCGAATGCACCGACGCGCGCAAGGATCAACCGGTCCTCGGCATGACCATCATCAACAGCATGAAGAAGGATGGCGACGCGTGGGATCACGGCCAGATTCTCGATCCTGAAAACGGCAAGGTCTACAAATGCAAGATGCATCTCGAGGACGGCGGCAACAAGCTCGTGGTGCGTGGCTACATTGGGGTCGCGCTGCTTGGCCGCTCGCAAACGTGGATACGGCAGCAATGAGGGTCGACGTGCGGCGCATGCGTGGCGCCTGGCACGTCGCCTGAATGTGCGCATGATGCTGCAACGATGCGCGCTCTGCGCCAGGAGGTGCAACATAAAAAACGGCCGGCGATCAAGAATCGCGCGGCCGTTTTCATTGGGGCAAGCTGTTTGCGATGGTCATGCTGCCTGCTTGAGCGGTGCAGCGTAAGCGATCGGCGACGCCGGCACCGACGTGGCCGGTACCGGATTGTATGCGGCGGCCGGAACACGAAACGCCGCGGGCACGCGCTTGGACGCGGCGCGCTTGTGCTGCACGCTCGCGTGCGTGCGCATACGCGCTTCCATCAATCTGCAGAAATCTTCGCTCGCGGTGCCGAGCAGTTGCTCCGTGACGTGCTTGAGCACGCCCGATTCGTACCACGACTTGAAGCGGCGATGACAGGTCTGATATGACGCGTAGCGGCGCGGCAGTGCGGACCAGGTGGCGCCGCTATGCATGACCCAAAGCACGCCGTTGAGCACCGAGCGGGTATTGGCAAGTGGACGGCCACGCATTTCGGTACGCGGCCGGAGTTCGGGCAGCAGTGGCGCAACGCGCTGCCATTCTTCATCGGTGATTTCGCGATACGGGTTCATGCTTCCTCCTTTGTCAGAACAACGACAAAAGATAGCCAGTCATCCGTGCGCTGAATATCAGACCACTCCGATTTCTGAAAATGTGTCGTGCGCGGTAGCTCAGGTTAGGGACGTGTCGACGATCCGGCGCGGCGTGTCGAGATACTCCTTCGACTGCATCTCGACGATGCGCGACACCGTACGAGTGAATTCATTAGCCATCGGACCGTCGACGTACAACTGCTCCGGCGGCACCGCAGCCGACATCAACAGCTTGACCTTGTGGTCGTAGAACACGTCGATGAGCCACGTGAAGCGGCGCGCTTCCGACGCCATGCGCACCGACATCTGCGGCACGTCCGACAGGATCACCGCGTGAAAGCGGGTCGCGAGTTCGAGGTAGTCGTTCTGCGAGCGCGGGCCCCCGCACAGCGTCGCGAAGTCGAACCAGACCACGCCGTCCGCGCGGCGCAGCGCCTTCAGCTCGCGCTTCTCGATATGCAGCAGCGGGCTTTCGTCGGGCACCGCGGCGAGGCGCGCGAAGGCGTCGCGCAGCGCCTTGCCGGCGGCGGCGTCCAGTGGCGTGTGATAGACCTCCACCTGCGCGAGCGTGCGCTGGCGATAATCGATCCCCGCATCGACGTTGATCACGTCGAGCTTCTGCTTGATCAGCTCGATCGCGGGCAGCATGCGGTCGCGATGCAGGCCGTCCGGGTACAGCGTGTCGGGCGCGTAGTTTGACGTCATCACGAACTGCACGCCGTTCTCGAACAGCTTGTCGAGCAGGCGATACAGGATCATCGCGTCGGCGATATCCGACACGTGGAATTCGTCGAAACAGATCAGCCGATAGCGCTTCGCAATGCGGCGCGCGAGTTCGTCGAGCGGATCGGCCCGGCCTTTGAGTTCTTCGAGTTCGCGATGCACTTCGCGCATGAACTCGTGGAAGTGCAGACGGGTTTTGCGATGCAACGGCACGATCATGTAGAAGCTGTCCATCAGGAAGCTCTTGCCGCGGCCCACGCCGCCCCACATGTACACGCCGCGCGGCAGATCGGGGTGAATGATCAGCTTCCTGAACGCGTTCGAGCGGCGCGACTTGTATGCGACCCACTCTTCATAGCACCGCTGCAGGCGGTCGACCGCCGCGCGCTGCGCCGGATCGGATTGATAACCGCGCGTCTGCAGTTCTTTTTCGTAGTATTCGGTGACGTTCATCGTGTTGCTGCAAAAAGAAAGGCGGGAGGGATTGAACCCCGCCCGCCTTTGGTGATGCCAAGGTTGCGTTTCGGTCAGGCGTGCGTGCTTACATGTTCAGCGCGCGCTTGTCGACGGCGAGTGCCGCTTCGCGCATGACTTCCGACAGCGACGGGTGCGGATGGCAAATACGGCCGATGTCTTCCGACGCCGCCTTGAACTCCATCGCCACCACGGCTTCCGCGATCAGGTCCGATGCGTTCGCCGAGATAATGTGCACGCCGAGCAGTTCGTCGGTCTTCGCGTCGGCGATCATCTTGACGAAACCGTCCGCCTTGTTGATGCCGAGCGCGCGGCCGTTAGCCATGAACGGGAACTGGCCGGTCTTGATCTCGCGGCCTTCCGCCTTCAGTTGCTGCTCCGTCTTGCCGACCCATGCGATTTCCGGTTCGGTGTAGATCACCCACGGAATGCAGTTGTAGTCGATGTGCGGCTTCTGACCGTCGATCACTTCGGCAACCAGCACGCCTTCGTCCTCAGCCTTGTGCGCGAGCATCGGGCCACGCACCACGTCGCCGATCGCGTACACGTTCGGCACGGCCGTCGCGCAATGGTCGTCCACGTCGATGAAGCCGCGCTCGTTGGCCTTCAGGCCGATCGCTTCGAGGCCGAGGTTGTCGGTGTTCGGCACGCGGCCGACCGACACGACCAGGCGGTCGGCTTCGAGCGTCTGCGCGTTGCCGTCCTTGTCCGTGTAGGCGATCGTCACGCCGTTCGCGCTCGTCTTCACTTCGCCGACCTTCACGCCGACGCGGATGTCGAGACCTTGCTTCTTGAACTGCTTGGCCGCTTCCTTCGACAGCGCCTGGTCAGCCACGCCGAGGAATTCCGGCAGCGCTTCGAGCACGGTCACGTCCGCGCCGAGGCGGCGCCACACCGAGCCGAGTTCCAGGCCGATCACGCCTGCGCCGATCACGGCGAGCTTCTTCGGTGCCGTGTCGAACGAGAGTGCGCCTTCGTTGTCGGCGATCAGCTTGTTGTCGACCGGAATGCCCGGCAGATGACGCGCCTTCGAACCCGTTGCGATGATCACGTTCTTCGCCGTGACGACTTCGCTGCTTGCACCATCTTCGCCTTCGCCGCTCACTTCGATCTGCACGCCGGCGTCCGTCTTGCCGGTGAACTTGCCATGGCCCTTGAGCCACGTGATCTTGTTCTTGCGGAACAGGAATTCGATGCCCTTGGTCATCTTCTCGACGATGCCGTCCTTGCGGCCCATCATCTTCGAGATATCGACCGAAACGTTTTCCACCGAGATGCCGTGGTCGGCAAGGTGATGCGACGCGTTCTCGAACTCTTCCGACGAAGCGAGCAATGCCTTCGACGGAATGCAGCCGACGTTCAGGCAGGTGCCGCCGAGCTTCAGCGTGCCGGCCGGGTTCTTCCACTTTTCGATACATGCGACGGTCTTGCCGAGCTGCGCTGCGCGGATGGCGGCGATATAACCGCCAGGGCCTGCGCCGATCACGACGACGTCAAATTCTTTGGACATGACAATCCCTTTGATGGCGGAACGGCGCCGGGCCACTCGAGGTGGCGCGCGCCGTTCCTGTACTGCGGAATGCTAAAGACGTGCTACGGATGACGCCGGCCCGCGCAAACCGCCGGCCGGTGTCGGTGGAACGTGCGCTTACAGGTCGAGCAGCAGGCGAGCCGGATCTTCCAGCGCATCCTTCATCGCGACCAGCGACAGCACTGCTTCGCGGCCGTCGATGATACGGTGGTCGTACGACAGCGCGAGGTAGTTCATCGGGCGGATCACGATCTGGCCGTTTTCGACCACTGCGCGTTCCTTGGTGGCGTGCACGCCGAGAATCGCGGACTGCGGCGGGTTGATGATCGGGGTGGACAGCATCGAGCCGAACACGCCGCCGTTCGAGATCGAGAACGTACCGCCGGTCATTTCTTCGATGGACAGCTTGCCGTCCTTCGCCTTCTGGCCAAATTCGGCGATCTTCTTCTCGATGTCGGCGAGGCTCAGCTGATCTGCATTGCGCAGGATCGGCACCACCAGACCGCGCGGCGAACCGACAGCGATACCGATGTCGAAGTAGCCGTGGTAGACGATGTCGTTACCGTCGATCGACGCGTTCACGAGCGGGAACTTCTTCAGCGCGTGAACAGCCGCCTTCACGAAGAACGACATGAAGCCGAGCTTCACGCCGTGTTCCTTCTCGAACTTGTCCTTGTACTTGTTGCGCAGCTCCATGACCGGCGCCATGTTCACTTCGTTGAACGTCGTGAGGATGGCGTTGGTTTGCTGCGACTCGAGCAGACGCTCGGCGATACGAGCACGCAGACGCGACATCGGCACGCGCTGTTCCGGACGGTCCTTCAGCCATTGATCCGCCGATGCCGGGGCCTTGACGTCCGGCAGCGACGGCTTCGCAGCCTTCGGTGCGGCAGCCGGAGCCGGTGCGGCCTTGGCAGCCGGAGCAGCCTGGCCGGCGACGAGCACGTCGCCCTTCGTGATACGGCCGTCGCGGCCGGTGCCGGCGACGTCGCCCGCAGCCAGACCCTTCTCTGCCATCAGCTTGCCGGCAGCCGGCGAAGCAGCGGTGTTCGACCCCGTTGCGACAGCGGCCTGAGCCGCCGGTGCGGGAGCCGCGGCAGCGACCGGAGCCGGCTTCACTTCGGCTTCGACAGCGGCGGCGCCGGCGGTGCCTTCGGTGTCGATCTTCGCGATCACCTGCTCAGCCGTGACCGTGTCGCCGTCGTTCGAAATGACTTGCGCGAGCACGCCTGCTGCCGGTGCCGGCACTTCGAGCACGACCTTGTCGGTCTCGATTTCGATGAGGATTTCGTCCTGAGCGACAGCCTCGCCCGGCTTCTTCTTCCACTGCAGCATGGTCGCTTCCGAGACCGACTCGGAGAGCTGGGGAACCTTGACTTCAACAATAGCCATTATGAGTATCCTGAATACGTATCGGGTGACGGCGCTTCTTCACGACCGCCTGCGAACCGTGAACGCCGCGCCTGAACCTCATGGGAAACGTTCGGCGCGGCGCGGGAAAGCGCACTGCGCTTTCCCGGCTCGTCTGTTTCTTTATTTAGCGATCGACGCGCTCTTGAGACGGCCGAAAGCGCCTTCGATCAGCGCCTTCTGCTGCTCGTAGTGCTTCGCGTAGTAGCCGACTGCAGGCGAAGCCGAAGCCGGACGGCCGCTGTACGCCAGCTTCTGCCCTTCCTTCATGCCTTCCTTCAGATGGTGCTCGATGTAGAACCACGGGCCCTGATTCTGCGGCTCGTCCTGCACCCACACCACTTCGGTTGCGTTGTCGTACTTCTTCATTTCCGCTTCGAACTGCTTGTGCGCGAACGGATACAGCTGTTCGATACGGATGATCGCGACGTCGTTCACCTTCGCTTCGCGGCGATGCGCGACCAGGTCGTAGTACACGCGGCCCGAGCAGGCCAGCACGCGCTTGACCTTCTTCGTGTCGATGGTTTCGTCCACTTCGCCGATGACCGGCTGGAACGAACCCTTCGCGAGTTCCGACAGATCCGACACGGCTTCCTTGTGACGCAGCAACGACTTCGGCGTCGCGACGATCAGCGGCTTGCGGAACAGGCGGATCATCTGGCGACGCAGCAGGTGGAAGACCTGCGCCGGCGTGGTCGGCTGAACGACCTGCATGTTGTGGTCTGCGCACAGTTGCAGGAAACGCTCGATACGCGCCGACGAATGCTCCGGACCCTGGCCTTCGTAGCCGTGCGGCAGCAGCATGGTCAGGCCCGACACGCGGCCCCACTTCACTTCGCCCGACGAGATGAACTGGTCGATCACGACTTGCGCGCCATTCACGAAGTCGCCGAACTGCGCTTCCCACGCGACGAACGTGTTCGGTTCAGCGGTCGAGTAACCGTATTCGAAGCCGAGCACCGCTTCTTCCGACAGCACCGAGTCGATCACCGTGAACTTCGCCTGACCTTCGGCGATATTCTGCAGCGGCACGTAGGTGCCGTCGTTCCAGCGCTCGCGGTTCTGGTCGTGCAGCACTGCGTGACGGTGCGTGAACGTGCCGCGGCCCGAATCCTGACCGGTCAGGCGCACGGCATAACCGGATGCGACCAGCGATGCGAACGCGAGGTGCTCGCCCATGCCCCAGTCGAGCTTCGCTTCGCCGCGGCCCATGGCGCGACGGTCGTTGATCACGCGCTCGACGAGCGGGTGAACCTTGAAGTTTTCCGGAATCGTGGTGATGCGTTCGGCGAGGCGCTTCAGTTCCGCGAGCGGCACGGCCGTGTCGGCCGCGTCGGTCCACTTGCGGTTCAGGAACGGCACCCAGTCCACCGCGTACTTGCTCTTGTAGTTCGAGAGCACCGGGTCGACCGTGTGGTGGCCCTCGTCCATCGCCCTGCGATAAGCCTTGACGAATTCCTCGCCATCCTCGGCCTTGATGACGCCCTGCTGAACGAGCTTTTCAGCGTACAACGCACGCGTGCCGGGGTGCTTCGAAATCGTCTTGTACATCAGCGGCTGCGTGACCGCCGGGGTGTCCTGCTCGTTGTGGCCCAGCTTGCGGAAGCAGACGATGTCGACGACGACGTCCTTGTGGAACTGCATGCGGAAGTCGATCGCCATCTGGGTGGCCAGCACGACCGCTTCGGGATCGTCACCGTTCACGTGCAGCACCGGCGCTTCGATCATCTTGACGACGTCCGAGCAGTACAACGTGGAGCGCGAGTCGCGCGGGTCCGACGTCGTGAAGCCGATCTGGTTGTTGATGACGATGTGCAGCGTGCCGTGCGTGCCGTAACCGCGCGTTTGCGCGAGGTTCAGCGTTTCCATCACGACGCCCTGGCCGGCGAAAGCCGCGTCGCCGTGGATCTGCACCGGCAGCACCTGAACGCCGTTTTCGTCGCCGCGACGGTCCATACGCGCCTTCGCCGAGCCCTCGACCACCGGGTTGACGATTTCGAGGTGCGACGGGTTGAACGCGAGCGACAGGTGAACCGGGCCGCCTTCCGTCGCGACGTCCGACGAGAAGCCCTTGTGGTACTTCACGTCGCCAGCCGGCAGATCATCGACGTGCTTGCCTTCGAATTCGGCGAACAGGTCTGCCGGCATCTTGCCGAGCGTATTGACCAGCACGTTCAAACGGCCACGGTGAGCCATCGCGATGACGATTTCCTGAACGCCGCGCAGACCGCCGTGACGCACGACTTCGTCCATCGCGGCGATGAAGCTCTCGCCGCCTTCGAGCGAGAAGCGCTTCTGGCCGACGTACTTGGTGTGCAGGAAACGCTCGAGGCCTTCGGCGGCCGTCAGGCGATTCAGGATGTGCTTCTTCTTGTCGTTGTTGAAGCTCGGCGTCGAACGGATCGATTCGAGGCGTTCCTTCCACCAGCGCTTCTGCTCCGGATCGCTGATGTACATGTACTCGGCGCCGATCGTGCCGCAGTACGTGTCGCGCAGGGCTTTGACGATCTCGCGCAGCGTCGCGCGCTCGAACCCGAAGTACAGATTCGTTGCGCTGAACTCCTGGTCCATGTCGGCTTCGGTGAAGTCGTAGAACGCGGGTTCAAGTTCGGGGATCGCGGGACGCTCGCGGCGCTTCAGAGGATCGAGATTGGCCCATTGCGAGCCGAGGAAGCGATATGCGCCGATGAGGGACTGGACGTAAACCTGTTTGCGGGCGGTTGCGAGATCTTCGCCGCCGGCCGTTGCGCGCGGCAGGAAGGCATTGGCCTTGGCGCGCTGGGCAAACGATTCGACGATCGGGCCATGGGCCACGTCGTTGGCGTTGCTGCCGTCCGATGCGGGCACGTTCTGCAACGCATCGAAATAGCTGCGCCAGGTCTCGGGCACTGACGCCGGATTATCGAGATACGCTTCGTACATTTCTTCAACGTACGGAGCATTGCCGCCGAACAGATAAGAGTTCGACTGGAATTGCTTCATCATTTTTACGCTCACCTTTCTTCGAGTTTCTCGAGAAATAGCGGGTTACCGAACCTTCCGCGACACGGCCTGACCGTTTAGCGGATTGCGCGAATCAAGTCTTGCTTGGAAGGACCTAAAACTTTGCACCCGGGAGCATAGCACAGAACGAATAGCCCAGATAGCGAACGGCACAGGCGCAAAGCCTGTGATGGCGGGCGTTTCGCGGGCGACGGGGTGCCTTTTCACAGCGCGCAACAGTGTTCTGTGAGAAATGAAGGCGAACGGCGCAATGGGTGTCTACATGTGTTCCGCCCCTGAAAGTGGCAGGCATGATGCAGCGCCAAACGTTTTGATGCGCCAAAAACAAGGAAGCCACCCGAAGGTGGCTTCCGCTTCCTGCTATCCAGACGGATATTCGAGTCCGGCTTATTCGCCGGCAACCTTGTTGCGGCTCGCGCTGCGGCGCTCGTGTTCCTTCAGGTAGCGCTTGCGCAGACGGATCGACTTTGGCGTGACTTCGACCAGCTCGTCGTCGTCGATGAACTCGACCGCGTATTCGAGCGACAGTTGAACCGGCGGCACGAGACGCACGGCTTCGTCGGTGCCAGACGCGCGCACGTTGGTAAGCTGCTTGCCCTTGATCGGGTTCACGACGAGATCGTTGTCGCGGCTGTGGATGCCGATGATCATGCCTTCATACAGCGCTTCTCCCGGCGCCACGAACATGCGGCCGCGGTCCTGCAGCTTCCACAGTGCGTACGCGACTGCCGCGCCGTCGTCCTGCGAGATCAGCACGCCGTTGCGACGTTCGCCGACTGCGCCTTCCTTGACCGGCTGGTAAGAATCGAACGTGTGGCTCATCAGACCCGTACCGCGCGTGAGCGTGAGGAATTCCGACTGGAAGCCGATCAGACCACGCGCCGAAATACGGTACTCGAGACGCGTGCGGCCACGGCCGTCCGATGCCATGTCGAGCATTTCGCCCTTGCGGCGGCCAAGTTCTTCCATCACGCCGCCCTGGTGGGTGTCTTCCATGTCGACGGTCAGATTTTCGTACGGCTCGTGCTTCTCGCCGTCGATTTCCTGCATCACGACGCGCGGACGCGACACGGCCAGCTCGTAGCCTTCGCGGCGCATGTTTTCGACCAGAATGGTCAGGTGCAGCTCACCGCGGCCGGCCACTTCGAACGTCGTTTCGTCGCCGGTATCGCGCACGCGCAGCGCGACGTTGTGATTCAGTTCCTTCATCAGGCGGTCGCGAATCTGGCGGCTCGTGACGAACTTGCCTTCACGGCCCGCGAGCGGCGAGGAGTTGACGAGGAAGTTCATCGTCAGCGTGGGTTCGTCGACGGTGATCATCGGCAGCGCTTCCGGCTGTTCCGGCGAGCAGATCGTCACGCCGATGCCCACTTCCTCGATACCGTTGATCAGCACGATGTCGCCCGCCTCGGCCGAGTCGACCTGCACGCGATCGAGACCCTTGAACGACAGCACCTGGTTGATCTTGCGATTGAGGATTTCGCCTTCCGGACCCGAGCGCACCGCGACGGCCATGCCCGGCTTGATGCGGCCGCGCGTGATACGGCCAATGCCGATACGACCAACGTACGACGAGTAGTCGAGCGACGTGATTTGCAGTTGCAGCGGACCTTCCGGGTCGGCCGGGCGCACCGGCACGTGCTGCAGGATTGCCTCGAACAAAGGACGCATGTCGCCGTCGCGTACATCAGGCGTGAGACCCGCGTAGCCGTTCAGGCCCGATGCGTAGACGATCGGAAAGTCGAGCTGCTCTTCGCTGGCGCCGAGCTTGTCGAACAGGTCGAAGGTCTGGTTGATCACCCAGTCGATCCGCGCGCCCGGACGGTCGACCTTATTGACCACGACGATCGGCTTCAAACCCAGTGCGAGCGCCTTCTTCGTGACGAAGCGGGTTTGCGGCATCGGGCCTTCCACCGCGTCAACGAGCAGCAGCACCGAGTCGACCATCGACAGCACGCGCTCCACTTCGCCGCCGAAGTCGGCGTGCCCCGGCGTGTCGACGATATTGATGTGCGTGCCCTCATACTCCACCGCGCAGTTCTTCGACAGGATCGTGATGCCGCGCTCTTTTTCGATGTCGTTCGAGTCCATCACGCGCTCGGCGATCTGCTGGTTCTCGCGGAACGTGGCGGTCTGACGGAGGAGCTGGTCGACGAGCGTGGTCTTGCCGTGGTCGACGTGAGCAATGATGGCGATGTTGCGTAGGGCGCGGGTCATAGGAAACCTGAAGACGGTTGAGTGCGCCGCTTGCTTATGCTGCTGGTTGAGGAGCCAAACCACGACAACAAGCCCAAAGCGCACTTTTGGGAACCCAAAATTATAGCACGCACGGATGATCCTTTTCTGGTATTCCCCGATAGACCGTCCGCTCTCCGCGCCTGCGCGAGTTGCGCGAATCGCGCCTTGCCCCGCCCTACGTCATTCCGTACGGTTTGTTGCTTGAGCGCGAAATAATCCTTGCCTAAGCTGTATTAACGCTTGTCGCGTCAATCAACAGCCAGCTATACTAATGCCTAGTCAACCATTGCATTCGCACGAGAATCATGACGCAGCCGTCCAACGAATCCACGCCGGATCCCAGCGAGTACCAGCTCGGCGAAAGCGTCGGCTATCTCATCTCACGGGTGAAATCGACGCTATCAAACCTGATCTCGCAGCGCAGCATGGCCGAACTCGGCATCACCAGCCAGCAAGGCAGCATCCTGTTCATGGTGGCAAGCGGCAAATGCCTGCTCGCGGCTGAGTTGGCGCGTGAATACGGTATCGACGCAAGCGCCGTCACGCGCCTGATCGATCGGCTCGAAAAGCGCGGCCTGCTCACGCGGGTGCGCAGTAACGAAGACCGGCGCGTCGTGCGCCTCGCGTTGACGCCGGAAGGCCATGCGATCGCGGCTCGCATGCCGGCCATTTTCAATGGCGTGCTCGATAACCTGCTGAACGGGTTCACCCCGGAAGAAGTGGGCTTCCTGAAGAGCATGCTGCGTCGCGTGCTCGTTAATTCCGGCGAACACACGGGACTTTCCCGCGACGCCGCAAGCCATCCCGATAGCAAATCGTAATAGCTTGCTTGCTGCGTCCATCAATACATTCCACTCAAAGAAGAGTCGAGCGATGAAATCCCTTTCCCTGTCCGCGCCCGCGCTGTCGAGCCGGGCCGCTGTCGCCGCCGCGGTGACGGCGCTCGCCCTCACGGGGTGCGCGAACTACTTCGGCGTCAAAAGCGACAAGCAGATCGCGTCGCCGACGCAGTACGAGTCGACGCAGAGTCTGCCCAACGAGGGCGGCCAGTGGCCATCGCTCGACTGGGCCAACCAGTTCGGCGACCCGCAACTGCCGAAGCTGATCGCGGAAGCGCTCGAGGGCAGCCCGTCGATCGCCCAGGCGCAAGCGCGGCTCGCAAAGGCTTCGTCGTATATCGAAAGCTCGCGCGCAGCGCTGTTCCCGAAGGTCAGCGCGAGCTATTCGTGGACCCGCGAGCTGTACTCGGCAAACTCCCTTTACCCGCCTCCGTTCGGCGGCACCTGGTATAGCGAGAACAACGTGCTCGCCAGCGCGTCGTGGGATCTCGACCTGTGGGGCAAGAACCGTCAGCGGCTCGGCCAGGCCGTGTCGCAGCAGAAAGCCGCCGAGGCCGATATGCAGCAGGCGCGCGTGACGCTCGCCGCGTCGGTCGCCAGCACCTACAACCAGCTAGCGCAGCTGTATGCGTTTCGCGACATCGCCGCGCGTGAAATCGCGAACCGCCAGGACGTCGGCCGTATCACGAATGACCGCGTGACGGCCGGCCTCGACACCAACGTCGAGAAGCAGACCGCCGCCGGCAACGTCGCGACGAGCCAGTCGAACCTGACCGACCTCGACGGACAGATCACCGTCGTGCGCTACCAGTTGGGCGCGCTGCTCGGCAAAGGCCCGGACCGTGGCCTGCAGATCGACAAGCCGGTGCTCACCGGCGGCGACGTGGTCGCTCTGCCGGACAACATCCCGGCCGACCTCGTGGCGCGTCGCGCGGACATCGTCGCCGCGCGCTGGCAGGTCGAAGCCGCGATGCATGACGTGAAGGAAGCGAAAGCCGAGTTCTACCCGGACGTGAATCTCGCGGCCGGCTTCGGCTTCGACGCGTTCGGCTGGGGCCGTTTCCTGACCGCGTCGAGCCGTCAGATCCAGTTCGGCCCGGCGATCCATCTGCCGATCTTCGACGCCGGCGCGTTGCGCGCGCAGTTGAAGGGCCGCTACGCCGACTTCGAGGGCGACGTCGCGAACTACAACCAGACGCTGATCGACGCGCTGCAGGACGTCTCGACGCAGGTGTCGTCGATCCGCTCGATCGACCGCCAGGAGGGTGACGCCCAGCGCGCGCTCGACGCGTCGAGCAAGGCGTACCAACTCGCCGTAATCCGCTACAAGGCCGGCCTGTCGCCGCAGCTGCAGGTGCTCACCGCCGACGAAAACCGCCTTGCCGCCGAGCAGACGGTCACGGGTCTGCAGATGCGCCGCCGCAGTCTGCAGATCGGTCTGATCAAGGCACTGGGCGGCGGCTTCGACGCAACCCAGACCGGTCTCGTCGTGCCGACCGATGCTCCCGCATCGGCCAACGCCGCGAACCACGCCGCGAACCACGCCACGAGCACCGCCGCGAACTGAGCGAGCCCGCCCGCGCCGACGCACACGCATACACACGAACACCCGAATAAACGACGACGTTCAAAAGAACCCGGAGCACATCAATGAGCACCCCCCAGCAGCCCGCCACTCCACCGCAAGCGGCGAACAACGGCAAACGCAAGCGCATGATGACGCTGCTCGTCATCGTGATCCTGATTGCCGCGGTCGCGTACGGCCTGTACTACTTCCTCGTCGCGCGCTTCCATGAAGACACCGACGATGCCTACGTGAGCGGCAACGTCGTGCAGATCACCCCGCAGGTCACGGGCACCGTGATCGCGGTCAACGCGGACGACACTCAGGTCGTCAAGGCCGGCGACCCGCTCGTCGTGCTCGACCCGGCCGACGCGCGCGTCGCACTCGAACAGGCCGAGGCCAATCTTGCGCAGGTGGTGCGCCAGGTGCGCGGTCTGTTCGCCGACGACAGCCAGTACGAAGCGCGGGTCGCGGCGAGCCAGGCCGATCTGTCGCGCGCCCAGGACGACCTGAAGCGCCGTATGACGGTCGCGCAGACCGGCGCGGTATCGCAGGAAGAAATTTCGCACGCACGCGACTCCGTGAAGAGCGCGCAAGCCGCGCTCGACGCCGCCAAACAGCAACTCGCGGCAAACCGCGCGCTGACCGCGAACACCACGATCGCCGATCACCCGAACGTGCAGGCCGCCGCCGCGAAGCTGCGCGACGCATACCTGAACCACGCTCGCAATACTCTGCCGGCGCCGGTCACAGGCTATGTCGCAAAACGCTCCGTGCAGGTCGGCCAGCGCGTATCGCCCGGCTCGCCGCTGATGGCGATCGTGCCGCTGCATGACGTGTGGGTCGAGGCGAACTTCAAGGAAGTGCAACTGAAGCACATGCGCATCGGCCAGCCGGTCGAACTGACGGCCGACGTCTACGGCTCGTCGGTGCCGTATCACGGCAAGGTGGTCGGCTTCTCGGCCGGCACGGGTTCGGCGTTCTCGCTGCTGCCCGCGCAGAACGCGACCGGCAACTGGATCAAGGTCGTGCAGCGTCTGCCGGTGCGTATTTCGCTCGATCCGCAGGAACTGGAGAAGCATCCGCTGCGTATCGGTCTGTCGATGCAAGCTGACGTGAACATCAAGGACGACACCGGCGGCCAGCTCGGTCAGGCGCCGTCCACGGTTTACCAGACCAACGTCTTCGACAAGTACGGCGCGGAAGCCGATGCGGAAATCGCACGCATCATCTCGGAAAACGCCGGCACGAACGCGAACGGCGGCGGCGCGCAGAAGTCGACCGCGGCGAGCGCCGCGGCCGCCGCGAAACCGGCGGCCCATAAGAGCTGAGGCTCCGTCCGACGATTCAAAGAAGGCTCTTTTAATGGCTCAGGCTCAGGCGCAAGTCCCTCACCCGCCGCTCGAGGGCGCGCAACTGGTGATCGGCACCATCGCGGTGTCGCTCGCCGTGTTCATGAACGTGCTCGACACGTCGATCGCGAACGTGTCGATCCCGTCGATTTCCGGCGACCTCGGCGTATCGTCCGACCAGGGCACGTGGGTGATTACGTCCTTCGCGGTGGCCAACGCGATCTCGGTGCCGCTGACCGGCTGGCTCACCGACCGCATCGGCCAGGTGCGGCTGTTCATGGCGTCGATCGTGCTGTTCGTGCTGTCGTCATGGATGTGCGGGCTGTCGCCGAACCTGCCGTTCCTGCTTGCGTCGCGCGTGCTGCAAGGCGCGGTGGCCGGCCCGATGATCCCGCTGTCGCAGACGCTGCTGCTCGCGAGCTATCCGCGCGCGAAGGCGCCGATGGCGCTATCGATGTGGGCGATGACCACGCTGATCGCACCGGTTGCCGGTCCGATCCTCGGCGGCTGGATTTCCGACAACATCTCGTGGCCGTGGATCTTCTACGTCAACATTCCCGTCGGCGCGGTCGCGGCCGCCGCGACGTGGATGATCTTCCGTAACCGCGATTCGGTCATCAGGAAGGCGCCAATCGACGGCGTCGGCCTCGGTCTTCTGATCGTCTGGGTCGGCTCGCTTCAGGTGATGCTCGACAAGGGCAAGGACCTCGACTGGTTCTCGTCGACGACGGTCGTCGTGCTCGCGCTCGTCGCGGTGATCGCGCTCGCGTTTTTTATCGTGTGGGAGTTGACGGCCGAGCATCCGGTGGTTGATCTGTCGCTGTTCAGCCGGCGCAATTTCACCGGCGGCACGATCGCGCTGTCGATCGGCTATGGGCTTTACTTCGGCAATCTCGTGCTGTTGCCGCTGTGGCTCCAGACCGATATCGGCTACACGGCGACCGAAGCCGGACTCGTGATGGCACCCGTCGGTGTGTTCGCGATCCTGTTGTCGCCGCTGACCGGCAAGGTGCTGCCGCGTACCGATCCGCGCTATATCGCGACGCTGTCGTTCCTGATTTTCGCGCTGTGTTTCTGGATGCGCTCGCGTTATACGACGGGCGTCGACACGTACTCGCTGATGCTGCCCACGCTGATTCAAGGTATCGGTATGGCCGGCTTCTTTATTCCGCTCGTGTCGATCACGCTGTCGGGCTTGCCGGGCCATCGGATTCCGGCGGCCTCGGGGCTGTCGAACTTCGTGCGGATCATGTGCGGCGGTATCGGCACGTCGATCTTCCAGACCGCCTGGGATCACCGCACGATCATGCATCACGCGCAACTGACCGAACAGGCGAATGCTTACAACCCAGCGTTCAGTCAATCGATTCATCAGATGGGCGCGGCGGGCCTGGATCAGCAGCAGACCTATGGTCTCTTCAACACCATGGTCACGCAGCAGGCCGCGCAGCTCGGCGTAAACGATCTGTTCTTCATTTCGGCCGGTATTTTTGTCGCGCTGATCGCGCTGATCTGGATCACGCGGCCGGAACGGGCAGGCGGCGATGCGGGAGCGGCGGCGGCCGCGGCACATTGAAGGGGGCGTTTGTGGTGTTGCTTTAGTTCGACACCGCTCCACCGGAGGGCATGATCAAAACAGGATCGCTCGATGGCGATCCCGTTTTTTTATTGTCCGCGCCGGGCTGGCAAAACGGCGACCTCTAGCTCTCCGTCGTCACGATCAGACGGTCGGGTGCGAGCACGCCTTCGCCCGGCTTCGCGACTCCCAGAAGCCGCCCCTGCGCCGAGTACACCCTCACGCGCGGGGCAGTCACCGCGTCGGCGGCGATCGTCAACGACGACAGCTTCAGGCGCTGGCCGTGAAGGAAGCGGCGCGTGTCATCGTCGTTCAGACAGACCTGCGGGAACGTGGACAGCAGCGCGTCGACCGGTTGCAGCCATGCGTCGCGTTCGAGTTCGGTCGCGTAGGACAACGCGTCGAGCGTGACCGAATGCTCGAGCGTCAGCGCGCCGACGCCCGTGCGCCGCAGCGCGACCAGATGCGCGCCGCAGCCGAGCGCTTCGCCGATATCCTCGGCAAGCGTGCGCACATAGGTGCCCTTGCTGCACGTCACGCGAAACGTCACATCCGGCAACGCGCACGCAATCAGCTCGAGCGCGCGAATCGTCACCTGCCGCCCTTCCCGTTCGACCGTCTGGCCGGCGCGCGCGTACTCGTACAGCGGCTTGCCATCGCGCTTGAGCGCCGAGTACATCGGCGGAATCTGAACGATCTCGCCGATGAATTTCGGCAAGGCCGCCCGCACCGCCGCTTCGTCGCAGTCGACGGCGCGGATGTCGAACGCCTCGCCTTCGGCGTCGCCTGTGGTCGTGCGGATACCGAGGCGCATCGTCGCCTCGTAGGTCTTGTCGGCTTCGAGCAAGTCTTGCGAAAACTTGGTGGCCTCGCCGAAACACAGCGGCAGCAGGCCAGTTGCCAGCGGATCGAGCGTGCCGGTGTGGCCCGCCTTTTTCGCCAGATAAAGACGTTTCGCGCGAACCAGCGCGTCGTTGCTCGACAGGCCGAGCGGCTTGTCGAGCAGCAGCACGCCATCGAGCGCGCGACGCGGCACGCGGGGGCGTTGAGGTGCGGTCATGTCGAGGGAGGCAGAACGTTCGGGAAATGCGAAAAACGGCGCCGCGCGCTACATGGAACGCCACGGCATGGCAGACGCTCAGTCGTCTTTCGCGCGCGTGGAATTTGCCTCGTCGATCAGACGCGACATCTCCACGGCACGCTCGATCGTCTTGTCGTAGTGGAAATGCAGCGTCGGCACCGTGTGGATATGCAGGCGCTTGAACAGCAGATTGCGCAGATGGCCGGCAGCGTGCGTCAGCGCTTCGAGCGTTTGCTGCGGGTCGCCCGTCAGCGTCGTGAAGTAGACCTTTGCGTGCGCGTAGTCGGGCGTTAGCTCAACGCTCTGAAATGTGACGATGCCGATGCGCGGATCCTTGACCTCGCGCAGAAGCTCAGCCAGGTCGCGCTGGATCTGATCGGCGATCTGCACGTTGCGATTGGGAGTAGTACGTTTCTTAGGCATGGTGTTGTGTGCTCCGCTAAGACGGATGCAAAAAATTGGTTCGCGCGAGCCGTGTTCGATATTCGTTCGATACGACGGCGTCGCGGTCGCCGCGGCGGGGTGAGAGTCCATTTGCGACGAACGCGGCAGCCAAGCCAGCAGCAAACTCGACACTGCGGGCTCAAAAACAACGGGCGGAGCGGGCGTCAAGCCCGTTCCGCCCGCTGTGCCGTGCCGCGCGAATTACAGCGTACGCGCGACTTCGGTGACCTCGAAGACTTCGAACTGATCGCCTTCGACGATATCGTTGAAGTTCTTGATCGACATACCGCACTCGAAGCCCTGACGGACTTCTTTCACATCGTCCTTGAACCGCTTGAGCGAATCGAGTTCGCCCGTGAAGATGACGACGTTGTTGCGCAGCACGCGCACCGACGACGAGCGCTTGACGAAACCGTCCGTGACCATACAGCCGGCCACCGTGCCGACCTTCGGCACCTTGAATACCTGGCGTACTTCCACCGTGCCCGTCACGACTTCGCGCTTCTCCGGCGCCAGCATGCCCGACATTGCCGCCTTCACGTCATCCACGGCGTCGTAGATGATGTTGTAGTAGCGGATGTCGACGCCATTAGCTTCGGCGAGCTTGCGAGCCTGCGCATCCGCGCGGGTGTTGAAGCCGATGATGACCGCCTTCGACGCCGTCGCGAGATTGACGTCCGACTCGCTGATGCCGCCGACCGCTCCGTGCACGATCTGCACGCGTACTTCGTCGGTGGAGAGCTTCTGCAGCGACTGCACCAGCGCTTCCTGCGAACCCTGCACGTCGGCCTTGACGATGAGCGGCAGGTACTGCACTTCGCCCTCGCCCATCTGCTCGAGCATGTTCTCGAGCTTCGCGGCCTGCTGCTTTGCGAGCTTGACGTCGCGGAACTTGCCCTGACGGAACAGCGCAACTTCACGCGCCTTGCGCTCGTCCGGCATCACGATTACTTCTTCGCCAGCCTGCGGCACTTCCGACAGACCCTGGATTTCGACCGGGATCGACGGACCCGCGGACTTGGTCGGCTTGCCGGTTTCGTCGAGCATGGCACGCACGCGACCGTAGGCGCTGCCTGCCAGCACGACGTCGCCGCGGTTCAGCGTACCTGACTGGACGAGGATCGTTGCGACCGGACCCTTACCCTTGTCAAGCTTCGCTTCGATGACGAGACCCTTGGCCGGCGATTCGACCGGTGCCTTCAGCTCCAGCACCTCGGCCTGCAGCAGCACGTTTTCGAGCAGATCGTCGATGCCCGCGCCGGTCTTCGCCGACACCGGCACGAACGGCGAGTCGCCGCCGTACTCTTCCGGCACGACGCCTTCCGTGACGAGTTCCTGCTTCACGCGCTCCGGATTCGCTTCCGGCTTGTCGATCTTGTTGATCGCGACGACGAGCGGCACGCCGCCAGCCTTCGCGTGGGAGATCGCTTCCTTCGTCTGCGGCATCACGCCGTCGTCGGCGGCCACCACCAGGATCACGATGTCGGTCGCCTTCGCACCGCGGGCACGCATTGCCGTAAAGGCTTCGTGACCCGGCGTGTCGAGGAACGTGATCACGCCGCGCGGCGTTTCGACGTGGTAGGCGCCGATGTGCTGCGTAATACCGCCCGCTTCGCCTGCCGCAACCTTCGCGCGGCGGATGTAGTCGAGCAGCGAGGTCTTGCCGTGGTCGACGTGGCCCATCACCGTGACGACCGGCGGACGTGGCAGCGCTTCGGCGTCGCTCGCTTCGCCTTCGACCAGCATGGCTTCCGGATCGTCCAGCTTCGCCGCGAGCGCATGGTGGCCCAGTTCCTCGACGATGATCATCGCCGTTTCCTGGTCCAGCATCTGGTTGATCGTGACCATCTGGCCGAGCTTCATCATCACCTTGATGACTTCCGAAGCCTTCACCGCCATCTTGTGCGCGAGATCCGCGACCGTGATGGTTTCCGGCACATGCACTTCACGCACGATCGGTTCGGTCGGCGCCTGGAACGTGGTGCTCTGCTCCTGATGCTTGCCACGCCCCTTCGGACCGCCGCGCCAGCCACGATCGACGCCGCCGCTCGAATCGCCGCGCGTCTTGATGCCGCGGCGCTTCGCTGCGTCGTCCTGCCAGCCGCTCTTACCGCCGCCCGGCTTCTTCTTGTCGCCCGCCGACGGTGCGCTCGCGGGCGCCGGAGTCGCGGCGGTTGCCGGCTTTCTCGCTGCCGGGCGCGCCGGTGCTTCACCAGCCGGACGCGCCGGCTTATGCAGCGTGCCCTTGGCTTCGGCCGCCTTGGCCGGCTCGGCGGGCTTCGGTGCCGGTTCCGGCGCCTTCACCTGCGCCTTGCGCGGCGTGTTCATCATTTCGCGAATCGCGCGCGCTTCGGCTTCGGCCGCCGCGCGGCGCTTGGCGATTTCTTCCTGTTCGGCGCGCGCCTTGTCGGCGGCCACGCGCGCGGCGTCTTCCGCTTTCTTCGCGGCTTCGCGTTGCGCGGCGCGTTCCGCTGCCGCGCGTTCGTCGTCCTGCTCGTTTGCCTTCTCGGCAACCGGTGCAGCGGCTTTCGCCGCCGCCTGCTGGGCCTTCTCGCGAGCCGCCGCCTCGGTCGCAGCCGCTGCGCGCTTCTTTGCATCTTCTTCCGCGCGCTGACGCTCGGCTTCCGCAGCCTGCTCGCGCGCCTGACGGTCGGCTTCTTCGCGCTCGAGCTGTTCCTGGCGCGCCTTCAGCTCCTGCGCCTGCTTTTCGAGCAGCTCAGCTTCGTGACGTGCTTCTTCCTCACGACGCTGCAGTTCGAGATCTTCTGCGTCCGCGTTCTCGGCCACATGATTCGATGCATCCCCGCCTTCCGCGACAGTCTCGTCGCGGCGGACGAACGTGCGCTTCTTGCGCACCTCGACCTGAATGGTGCGAGCTTTGCCCGTCGCATCGGACTGCTTGATCTCCGACGTATGCCGTTTCGTCAGCGTGATCTTGCGCTTGTCTGCATCAGTCGAGCCGTGAGACTTGCGCAAGTGGTCGAGCAGACGCGCCTTGTCCGTTTCGGACAAGGAGTCGGCTTCGCTCGCTTTTGTGACGCCAGCTGCCTGCAGCTGCTCAAGCAGCACGCCTGCAGGCATTTTCAGTTCCGCGGCAAATTGGGCTACGTTGTTACTCGCCATTCATTCCTCTTAATGCAAGGACCGATTCCTTGCGGTTAGCATCGGGTCATGCGGCCTGACGGCCGCGTTCAATTCAGTGCGCCATGGTCATTTCTCACTGGAACCAGTGTTCACGTGCTTTCATGATCAACGCCTTAGCGGCATCCTCTCCCATCCCAGTCATCTCGACCAGTTCATCCACGGCCAGCTCGGCGAGTTCGTCGCGCGTCTGGATCTGATGTTCGGCCAGTTTCGCGAGCAGGTCGGCGTCCATGCCGTCCAGGCTCTTCAGGTCGAGCGCTACATTCTCGACCTTTTCTTCGTTCGCGATCGCCATCGTCAACAGCGCGTCGCGCGAGCGGTTGCGCAGTTCGTGAACGGTGTCTTCGTCGAATGCCTCGATTTCGAGCATTTCGTTGAGCGGCACGTAGGCGATCTCTTCGAGGCTCGTGAAGCCTTCGTCGATCAGGATGTCGGCGACTTCCTCGTCGACATCGAGACGCGCCATGAACAGGTCGCGCAGGACGCCGCGCTCCTGATTCTGCTTCTGCGCAGATTCGTCCGGCGTCATGATGTTGATCTGCCAGCCGGTGAGCTCGCTGGCAAGCCGCACGTTCTGGCCGCTGCGGCCGATCGCGACCGCGAGTTCGTTCTCGTCGACGACGACGTCCATCGAATGCTTTTCTTCATCGACGACGATCGACTGCACGGCTGCCGGCGCGAGCGCGCCGATCACGAACTGGGCGGGGTCTTCCGACCATAGCACGATGTCGACGTTTTCGCCACCGAGCTCGTTGCGTACGGCCTGCACGCGCGAGCCGCGAATACCGACGCAGGTGCCGATCGGATCGATGCGCTTGTCATAAGCCACCACGCCGATCTTCGCGCGCACGCCCGGATCGCGAGCCGCCGCCTTGATCTCGAGCAGGCCCTGCTCGATTTCCGGCACTTCCATCTCGAACAGCTTCATCAGGAATTCCGGCGCCGTACGCGACAGCTCGATCTGCGGACCACGCGCGGTGCGGTCGACCTTCGCGATATACGCGCGCACGCGGTCGCCCACCCGAAGGTTTTCCTTCGGGATCAGCTGGTCGCGGCGCAGCAACGCTTCGACGCGGCCCGATTCGACGATGAAGTTGCCCTTGTCGAGGCGCTTCACCGAGCCGGTCATGATGTGTTCGCCGCGCTCGAGGAAGTCGTTCAGGATCTGCTCGCGCTCGGCGTCGCGCACCTTCTGCAGGATCACCTGCTTGGCGGCCTGCGCGCCGATACGGCCGAATTCGATCGACGGCACCGGCTCCTCGATGAACTCGTCGAGCTGAATATCGGGCTGCTGCTCGCGCGCCTCGAACAGCAGAATTTCCTGATCCGGTTCCTGCAGACCTGCTTCGTCCGGCACTACCTTCCAGCGGCGAAACGTTTCGTGCTCGCCGCTTTCACGGTCGATGTGGACGCGGATATCCGCATCTTCTTCGAAGAGTTTCTTGGAGGCCGAAGCGAGAGCCGCTTCGAGCGCGGCAAATACCACGTCCTTATCGACATTCTTCTCGCGTGCCAGCGCATCCACCAGCATCAACACTTCGCGACTCATTGTTTGCGGCTCCTAAAGTCAACTTTCGGAACAAGGCGCGCCTTGTCCATGTCCGCGAGCGTGAAATCGAGCATCGCGGCCCCTTCTTTTCCTTCAAATTCCAGACCGATCGTCTCGCCTTGCGGAGCATGCAAAATGCCCCGGTACGATTTCCGACCGTCCAATGGCTTTTTCAGTGTGATAACCGCTTCGCTGCCCGCGAAACGTTCAAAATCCGCCAGTTTCTTCAGCGGGCGATCGAGACCGGGTGACGATACTTCGAGCCGCTCGTAATCGATATTTTCGACCGTCAGAACGTGCTGGAGCTGACGCGTAACTTTCTCGCAGTCTTCGATTGCGATGCCGGCTGGCTGGTCGATATAGATACACAACATGCCGCGCCCGGTGCGCTCGAGATCGACGAGCTCGTAGCCGAGTCCCACGACCGTGGTTTCAATCAGTTCCGTCAGTTGCACAGTGCCCTCTTAGATGTTCGCGCAGCGAGCCTCGCCTCTTCTGCAAACAACCAATGCGGGCCGCGCGCCAAGCCGGCGCACGTTCGTGCGAACCCGAGATGCCGAACCACGATGAACTGAGCGGCAAAAAAAAATGGGCTGAACGCCCATCATCTTATTGCCGGTGGTCGCACCTGAGCCGCACATGAAACCGTACGCCCAGCGACTTCGCGATTGTAGCCATTTTCCGGCCCAAACGCAATCTGCGGAACGCCGGGCGATGCGTATTTCCGCTTGATTTGATAGGAATCTTTCGACAATGTGGCGGCAAATCCGGGCTTTTGCAAGATCGCCCGAGCCGTCGGGAAGGGGAGCCGGACGGGCTACGCCAACACTTTGCGGCGATGCGTCCTGTCGGTCTTCAGCGCAGTTTCGCACGGCGTTTGACGCATCGGAACGCCGTGCGAACGCGGCAAACAAGAGGCGGCATAAAATCGCCAAAACGATAAACGGCTCGGCCGGGAAGCACTCGACATTGCTAGTCAGTATGCAGTATGACTCCCGTGAGGCAATGGCTGGCCCGCCGTAAGGAATCAAGCGCGGGTTAGCATTGCAGCCAGAGCAGCACAGTGCGGACACGGCCGCTCCCGGCGATTTCCGGCACGGAGGCCAGCATGGAAGACGACAGCACGCTGTGCGTCGGTCTCGATGTACACAAGGACTCGATCAAAGTCGCGTATGCGCCGGGCTCGGGCGAAGTCGAATTGCTGGGCAAGATCGGCATGACGCAGGCTGATATCGATCACCTGTGCAGGCGCCTGCAGTCGAAAGTGCGGCACATCTGCGTTGTCTGCGAGGCCGGTCCATGCGGCTACGGACTTTACCGGCAGTTCGTGCAGAAGGGATTCGGGTGCATCGTGTGCGCCCGATCACTGATTCCGAAAAAACCGGGTGAACGGGTCAAGACTGAGCGGCGTGATGCGATCAAGCTTGTGTGGTCTTTGCGCGCCGGTGACCTCTGCGCGGTGTACGTGCCGAGCGACGACGACGAAGCGTTACGCGATCTGGCACGGACGTGGCTGGCGCCAAAGACGACCTGAAGCGCGCACGGCAACGCGTGAAGGCCTTTCTACTCTCGCTTGGGACGAGTAACCCGCGACCAGGCTACGCAACGGACTACTGCATCCGACTTGCGGTTCCAGATAGCGGCAGGCTCATTGGGCGGACATCTGTAGTGCGGTACCCAACCCGCGGATATCAGCTTGATCCACCGCCGAAATGTACTGCTACGCCGCCCTGAGGAAATTCCGGCAACATGAATTCGAGAAACTAAAAACCCGATCCCGATTGACACCGGGAGTCATATCAGCCTGGCAGGTCATGCGAACTGCACCAAAGGGTATGGCCGTTCAACGGCCACCCCTCAAACGCGGTACAGCGCCCCGCTCAACGGCCGCGCGAGCGACCGCGCGCCGTGCCGCCGCCACGATTCGCGCCGCCCGAACCCGCGTTGCCGCCGGCACGGTTGGCGTTGCCGCTACGATTGCCGCCCGGCCCGCGATTGCCGCCGCTGTCGCCGGACGCGCCGGCACGCTTGCCGCCAGTGCGCGCACGGTTGCCGTTGGGCGACGACGCGCGATTGCCGTCGACGTCGCGGCCGCGCTGCCCCCCGGCGCCGCGATTGCCCACACCGACACCAGAACCAGTGCCGCCCCCCATGCCCGCGCCGAAGCCGCCGCCCGCCGCGCCACGGCGACCCTGTCCGCGCGGCTGCTGCTCGAAGCGGCTGTGCGACATCAACACCGGCTCGCGGTTAATAAAGCCCATCGACGTCTGCATCGGATCCGGCTGACGACGCTCCGGCGCCGCATTGCGGCTACCGCGCTCCTCAGCCGGCGCCTTCAGGCCGACCGATGCCATCAGTGCGCGCACCTGATTGTCCTCGAGTTCTTCCCAGCGGCCGCGCTTCAGACCACGCGGCAGGGAAATCGGGCCGTGGCGCGTACGGATCAGCCGGCTGACCATCAGGCCGGCCGCTTCGAACATGCGGCGTACTTCGCGATTCCGCCCTTCGGCGAGCGCGACGTGGTACCAGTGATTCGTGCCTTCGCCGCCGCCATCGCGGATGCGCAAGAAATTCGCCGGGCCGTCCTCGAGTTCGACGCCGTTTAGCAGCTTCTGACGCATACCCTCGGCGAGTTCGCCGACGACACGCACCGCGTATTCGCGCTCGACGCTATAACGCGGATGCATGAACCGGTTCGCGAGATCGCCCGAGGTGGTCAGCATCAGAAGACCTTCGGTGTTGAAATCGAGACGCCCGACCGCGACCCACTTGGCGGTTTTCATCGGTGGCAGCTTGTCGAACACCGATGGACGGCCTTCCGGGTCCGCGTGGCTGACGATTTCGCCGGTCGGTTTGTGGTACAGCAGCACGCGCGGCGGCTTGCTGGCGAGCCTGCGCTTGACCGGCTTACCGTTGATGCGGACCTGGTCGGTCGGCATGATGCGCTGGCCGATGTGCGCCGGTTCGCCGTTCACCGACACGCGGCCGGCGATGATCAGCTCTTCCATGTCGCGGCGCGAGCCCATGCCCGCCTCGGCGAGCACCTTGTGCAGCTTCGGCGCGTCGTCATCGGGTGACAGCACGCGCTTCGGGCCCGCTGCCTTGCCACGGCGCAGCATCGGCGCGCGTACGCCGCCAGTCGTGGTGTTGTCGGCATCGAATGCGGGCGACGTCACGTATGAGAACAGATCGTCCTGAGCTGACTCCGCGGCCGCATCGGCGCCGCGGCGATTCTGGCGCTGGCCCTCACGTTGACCTTCGCGCGGCTGACGTTCGCGCTGGTCTTCGCGTGATGCGCCCTCGCGCTTCGCACCGCCAGCGTTACGACGCCCGCTCTGTTTCGCGCCCGCGTCCTTGCGCGGCATGCGCACCTGGGCGACGACCTCGCCGTCCGGCGGCGTTTCGGCGACGACCGGCGCGCCTTGCGCGGGCGCGCCCTCGGCTGCCTTCGTCTTCGCGCCGGCGCGGCGTCGCGCGATCAGGCTGCGCGGCCCGCGACGCAGACCGCGGCGGGGGCGCTCTTCGCCCTCTGCTTCCGCGCCATGAGCCGGGCGCTCGCTCTCGCCTGTCGCCGCTTGCGTAGTGCGTTCGTCGGTCCGCGCCGACGGCACGGGGCGCTCGGATTCGGACGAATCGGTGTCGTGGGTATGTGTCAAAACAACCTCAAAATGTCAGGTCGCGCGCGCCCGTTGCGGGCGCGGCAAAAAAGTTCGGTTACGTCAGGCGCTGCGTGACTCGGTTTCGTCGTCGGTCAGAAAACCTGCGTCCTGCGCGGCATCGCGGCGATCCTCGGGATCGTCGTGCGCCGCCTCGATCGGGTTCGGCTCGGCAGCGTGCTCCGTATTGCGAGCTACGCCCGAGCCGTGCGCGGGTGTTGCCGGATCGGTCTGGGCGACCGGATCGTAATGCTGTGCCGAGCCGGCGACGCTGGCATGCGCTGCCGCGGGTGCCGGTTCGGGCTGTTGTTGCATGTCGTGCGGCGCGCTCGACGCGTCTGACGCACTCGTCGTGCCGGCCTGCCCGGTCGCTTCCGCACGGGGCTCCGGTTCGAGCGTCGACTCGGCTACCGTCTCGGGCGGCGCTGCTTCAAATCCCGACGCGGCGTGCTGCGCCGCTTCCGGCGGAGCCGGCTCGCCAGCCTCGCCCGCGATGTCGTGCCCGGCATCCTGCATCGGCTGCTGCATGCTTTGCGCGTCGCCCTCGGCAAACTCGATCGCGTGCTGACCCAGCAGATCCGCGTTCAGTTGTGCGGACGGATCGGCAAGCGGAGGCAACTCGTCAAGCGCCGTTAGACCAAGGTCATCGAGGAACTGGCGCGTGGTCGCATACAGCGCCGGACGCCCCGGCACGTCGCGATGACCGATCACCTCGATCCAGCCGCGATCCTCGAGCTGCTTGACGACCTGCGTATTCACCGTCACACCGCGAATTTCTTCGATATCGCCCCGTGTCACCGGTTGCCGGTAGGCAATGATCGCGAGCGTTTCGAGCACCGCGCGCGAATATTTCGGCGGTTTTTCCGGATGCAGCCGATCCAGGTACGAACGCATCGCGGGCTTGCTTTGAAACCGCCAGCCCGACGCCAGCCCGACCAGCTCCACACCGCGCCCAGACCAGTCCCGCTTCAGGTCTTCGAGCAAGGTCCGAACAGTGTCCGCCGACACGCCGTCGGCAAAGAGCTTGCGCAATTCGCCGAGCTTTAACGGCTCCTGCGCGCAGATCAAGGCAGTCTCGAGGACGATCTTCGCCTCTTGGGTATTCATGCAGCTAGGTCAGACCCTGTGGTCAAAGAACCGGATCAAACAGACGATGTGGAACTGAAGACGCGCTCGCCCGATTCTGATCGGTCATATTGATGGGAGCACGCACCGGGGGGTGGCGAACAGACTTATCGAGCCAGACCCAGCCGGACGGAGCGGCGATATTCCTGAAAGGAATCGCGTGACTGAGCGCCATATTACGCAAAAACGACCGGGGCGTAAAGCCGCGATCTGCCGTGCCTCTTCTGGTGCGGCGCCGACCGGTGTAGCCGCGCCCGCCCGGGTCGAGTCGACAGCAAGAAGATTCTCACGATTCGCGGCTTTTCGCCGCTCGCGGTGCGTCAACACGAAGCGCGGGGGGCGTACGAGGCCGCATGATCAGGCCCCGGCGTGGCGCGCCAGAAACCGCGTCAAGCGCTCGACGCCGGCATCGAGCCGCACCGTATCGCACGCATAGCACCAGCGCACGAACCCCTCGCCCTGCGGCCCGAACGCGCTGCCCGGTGCCACGCCGAGCCCGACCTCCCGCACCATCGCCTTGCACAAATCGAGACTGCGCGTCGAGCCCGGCATCGAGAAGAACAGATACATCGCGCCCAGCGGGGCCTTCACATCGACGCCGGGAACCGCCGACAGCGCGCGCACCAGATGATCGCGCGACGTCCTCAGGTCGCGCACCAGCTGCTGCGTAAAACGCTCGCCCTGCTCGAGCGCCGCGATGCCCGCCTGCTGCACGAACGACGGCGCGCACGACGTGTTGTACTCGACCAGCTTCGCCAGGTCGTCCATCAACGCGGTCGGCGCGACGATCCAGCCGAGCCGCCACCCCGTCATCAGCCAGGCTTTCGAGAACGAATTCACGCAGATCACGCGTTCGTCGCGTGTCGCGAGGTCGAGAAACGATGGCGCGGTGCGCACACCGGCCGCCTGGGCGGCGTCATCGCCGGGATAGTAGAGCCGCTCATAGACCTCGTCCGCGACGATCCAGATGCCGTGCCGCCGGCAGTGTTCGAGCACGCTGCGCTGGTCGTCGCGATTCATCACCCAGCCGGTCGGGTTGTTCGGCGAGTTGATCATCAGCATTTTCGTGTCAGGCGTCAGCGCGCTCAGCAATCGCCCGACGTCGAGCTCCCACCCGCGTTCGCCGTAGCCGAGCGCGACGGTTTCGACATGCGCGCCGAGAATCTTCGGGATTTCGACCAGATTCGGCCATAGCGGCGTCACCGCGACGACGCGGTCGCCGCCGCCGACCACCAGCTGCGCGGCGAGCATCAGCGCGTTGACGCCCGCGCTCGTGACCGCGACGTGCTCGGGCGACGTCGCCCCGTGCAACTCGCTGACGTAGCCCGCAAGTGCCGCGCGCAATGGCGCGATGCCGAGATTGTGCGTGTAAAACGTCGCGCCGGCGGCGAGCGCGGCGCTCGCGGCATCGCGAATGAATGCGGGTGTGACGCGATCGGACTCGCCGAACCAGAACGGCAGCACGTCGTCGACGCCGAAACCGGCGTTCGCGACTTCACGGATTTGCGATGGACGCAGCGCGCGTACGGCGTCGCGCGCATTCGGGATGGAGGGCACGGGCAGGTCCAATTCGCTCATCGAGGCTTCCGGGTGGGTGAAGGATAAGAGGCTCGAAGCGCAACCGCGAAGGCGTGCGCGATGAAGATGGTAGTTTAGCGCGCCGGGTAACCGGACAGCGGCGCAGCGAGTAGCGGTAGGCGGGGTGTGGGCGGCGGGCCGCGCCCGGCGCCAATCCACCGGTCGAACGGATCGCACGCGATCCCGCCCGTTAATTCAACTCCTCGGCCCGGCCCGGCAACTGGCGGATCAGATTCCACACCGCCTCGGCCGCGGGCGACAGCGACCGGTCGCGCCGCCGCACCAGTTCGACGAGGCGTTCCGCGCGCGGCACCAGCGGACGCGCGACCAGCGACGCCCCCGCCGGCAGCGGCAGCGCGAGCCACGGCAGCACGCTGATCCCGACGCCCGCCTCGACGAGCCCGAACACCGTCGCCGAATGGCCGAGTTCCTGCACCACGGTGGCGTTCACGCCCTGCGCCTGCATCACGGCATCGATGAGGGGGCGGCTGCCGGACGCATAATCGAGCATCACGAGTTGCTCGCCGTCGAGGTCCTTCCACGTAACCTGTTTGCGCGCGGCGAGCCGGTGATCGTCACGCGACACGATGCAGAACGAGTCCGTCATCAGCGTCTCGCTGAGCAGATCGTCGTCGGAGAACGGGCCGATGATCACGCCGAAGTCCACTTCACCCGACTTCACCTTGCGCACTACGTCGCTTTGCACGTCGTCGCGCAGCCCAAGCGTCACATAAGGAAACTGCTGTCCGCACGACGCGACTACGCGCGGCATCAGCCGGCACGCGACGGTCGGGCTCGCCGCGACCACCACGCGTCCGCGGCGCTGCTCGCCGATTTCGCGGATCTCGCGCAACGCGTCGTCGAGATCCCCCAGCAGTCGCGACACACTCGCCACGAGGTTGCCGCCTACGTCGGTTAGTTGCACTTCGCGCGTCGTGCGATCGATGAGCTTCAGGCCGATCTCGCTTTCGAGCTCGCGTACGCAGCGACTGACCGCCGACTGCGTGAGGCCGATTTCGTCGCCGGCCCGACTGAAGCTTTGCAAGCGCGCCACCTCGATGAAAACCCTGAGCTGTCGCAGCGTCACATTCATTTGTTCACCTCATTAATAGCGCAGCTTGATGCGCATTGTACGACCAAATACATGCGGCATAGCACCGTCCACGTGGCCGCTGCAATGCAGCAAAAAAGCGCGAACGCACGCCGGCCGGGCTTTTCTGCCCCAGATTGGTGATTGTCCCGATTTGCGAGATGGGTTTTTTGGATTCTTATACGGCCCTGGCTGGCGCCCGCGTTGGCCCGCCGCCACGGGGCTTTCAGGCAATCGGCAGCAGATTGGCACACTTCGTGCGTTGAGAAACGCACAGGGAGGGCGCCATGATTTCCGATGGCAATCCGTGGCAAGCCCGTCCCCTTTGGCACTCGCCTATCGAGTGCGTGAAGAGTGCGCGGCGCGGGGCAGCGCACCGGAGTTAGCTTCGCTGAGGTGAAACATGATGCTGTTCGACGATTTGAGAGATAACGAGTGGGCGCTGGTCGAGGCTTTGTTCTGCGCCGAGCCGGCGCGCAGCGAACGGCGCGGTCGACCGCGCGTGGAAGCTCGGGCGGTGGTCAACGCCGTGCTTTGGGTGTTGTCGACAGGCGAAGGCTGGTCCAAGTTGCCGGGCCGCTACCCGTCCCCCCCGACTTGCCGCCGACGCTTCGACGAGTGGCAAGCCGATGGCACGCTCGCTGAAATTGTGAAACGGCTTGGCACGAGCGGCCGCGAAGTCTCGCTGCGCGGCCGGATCGGCGCAACGGCCGCGAAACCGCCGGCACCGCCGAGCCGCGACCGCCTACGCGGCGCGTTCTGGACCAATCCGGAATCGTGGCGCGCGCCGGTCAAGATGGCCTGACGCGAAACTACGCGGTCACCGGGCGCCCGTAGGCACCCGGTTTTTTTATCCAGCCGACTTTTCCACGATTGCGTGCGCGCCCACGACCCGCCAGCATTTGACGGTCGCCGCGAGACGCTGTCTTCTCCGCTTCGCGTGCCCCTTTCGTCGCGCCTCCCGCACGACCGCCACAGCGCTCCTTGCGCGCTGCCTCAGACTGCCAAACTACCCGATAGCTCCGGGTGAAACATCCATTTACTATTAATTACAGCGTGCTTTCGTCCCCCGGCATACGTTAATACTTATGCAAACAGGCCTTGAGTCGAGGGGCTCGAGGTTGAGGGGGATTTCGGAATGAAACCAATGTCACTGGTGTTGTGCGGCATTGTGATTTCATCGATGGCCGCGCCCGCAATTGCGCAACAACGCCCGCAAGGGTGGAACTGGCGCCCGGACCGCCAAGCCACGCTGGAAGCGTGGCAGCAGAGCGAGGCCCATAATCGCGACTTCACGCCGCCGACGCCGCGTGGCGATCTGCGCGGCGATATCGCCAGCAATGTGCGGGCACGGCCCGATGCGCCGCGTGAGGATCAGCGGCGGCGTTGATTTGCTAAGTCGCCGCTCGGACGGCGCGTGGCGCGACGCGGTCGCCCAGTATCTTGCATTGCGCAGCTACGATCGGGGAACCACCGGACGCGGCACCAGTCTGACTCAACGCCATTAGCACAGCGTGGCAGTAGTAATTCCGGTATGCCCGTATCTTCGTGATACGGGCTTTTTTTCGCCCTCGAGGCGTTGATGGAATGAAAGGCGCGCAACGGCAACGACCTGCGCGGATCGCGTCGCCGCCTTGTCGATGGGAAGCCGAGATTCGCCCCCGGACGCGCACGGCGACCGGTCGACGTCAGCGACGGCCCGCCGAGGGGGCGACAGGCCCGGGCGGACAGTGACTCAGTTCAGATAAACGATGAACCTTGAGCTAAGATCTGACTTCGGCTGTCGCGGCGGACTGCGGTTCGGCCGCGCCGAGAACATAATCGTTCATGCGTTGCGCTGTCCATGTGAGCAGACGCTCGTCATGCTCGAGCCGCGCAAACTCCGCTTTGCCGCGTTCGGTGAGCACCGCGATGTCGACGGGAGCATGAAAGCCTGGCGCCGGTGCGACGGTTCGCTGACGAACGGTGTCCATCAGCCCCAGCGCGCGAAGATATTGGAAGACACCCGGCCTTCTGGCCCAGGGAACCTGACGATATTGCGCTCGCCGCAGCGCTTCAAGTACCGCTTCGTTGGAATACGTGGTCATCTCACTTCTTTCTTAAAGTGCAGCTATGACACATTCATGCCCACGCGTCACTGCGCCACCGGCGACGCGCGTAGCACCCGCTCCTGGTCGGAAGCTCGCCGCCTGTCTGACGGCGGATTTCCGCCAGGTGCTGCCTGGTCTCGTTTTCGGAACCCCCGTCAGAACGGCATGTTAGCGTTCTCTCCATGAACCGACGATGCAACCGCCGCGGCGCGATGGCAGGCCCGTGGATTTGTCCCGAAAGACATACGTTACCCCATTTAAATTGATTCTATTCACTTTATTAGCGCTTTTTTTTGCAGCAATCGTGCTATGGAAACGTGCGCGCCGGCCGCTCATCGTCTGCATGATCGCGCTGTTCTGGCTGCTCGCGGCCGGCTGGCTAACCGCGCCACTGCTCGATCTGGCGCAGCCACAACGACAGAGCGCCACGGCCGCCACCTTCGCGCCACGCACCGCGATCATCCTGCTCGGCGGCGGCACGGTCTACGACCACGACCACGTGCTGGTGCCACCGCGCGACGTACTCTCGCGCATCGAGGTCAGCGCGCAGAACTACGCGGCCTGCAAGCGCACGGCGAGCACGTGCCGGGTGATCGTCAGCGGCGGCAATCCGCAGCGGCATAGCGCGACCGAAGCCGACACCTACCTGCCCTATCTGCTGCGTCAGCAGGTGGCGCGCTCGGACATCGTGCTCGATCGAAGCAGCCGCACGACCTATGAGAACGCGCGCAACGTCTCGGTTATTGTCGGTCAATCACATTACGACACGTTGATACTCGTCACCTCCGCGTATCACATGCCGCGTGCGCTGCTCGATTTTCAGCGCTTCGGCGTCGAGCCGCAGCCACAGATTTCGAGCGCGCGGCGCGCGCGGATCGGCGTGCTGCCGCGCTTCGCCAATCTCGTGGCCGCGGAGATAGCGTTGCATGAGCTGATCGGTCTCGCGCAATTTCACCTGTATCGCGCGATCGGCTGGTTCTGACGGACGATGTAGGCCGCTGCGCTCTCGCACTCGAGGACGTCGCGGTTTATTCAAACAGCGTCCAGCTATTACAAAACGTAACAAGTGTTGAGCACGGTTACAAAGCCATCGGCTGGAGAAGAGTTTGCTCGATAGAATGCATTGTCTTTCCCACTGGACAGGCAATACTCGGGTCCACCACCATTCTACGGAGGTAACGATGAAGAAAGTGTCCATGGCGATCCTGGTTTCCTTGTGTGCCGCAGCCGGCGCGGCTCACGCGCAGGACAACGGCATCACGACGAGCACCGATCCGGCGAAGGCCGCCGACGTCGAGCAGCGTGCGCAAGATTTGCAAAACCGCGAGCAGTCGATGGGAAGCGCACCCGCCGCGCCGGCCAAGCATCACAAGATGGCCCCGCATCACCCGAAGAAGGGTGCCGACGCGTCGGGCACCTGAACGACTTCGCGGATCTCGCCTCGCGGCCTCGTCGTGAAGGTGAAAAAGCCGAAGCTGGCAGCGCCGGTTTCGGCTTTTTTTATTTGTGCGACCCGCTCGCCGCTGGCAAGGCACTCCGAGCGCGCACCGGCTTGGCAAGCCGCCGGCGCTCTGCTCTCTGTATGCTAAAGTCGCGCACCGACCGGCGAGCCGCCGGCATCCCCTAACCCGTGCGCACCCTGGTGCGGAGGACAGCATGAGCAACATCCAGCTTGATATCGAATGGACCGAAGCAGCATCTCGCAAGATCGAAAAACTGATGCCGCGTGGCGGTCAGGAAGCGTACCTCGCGCTGCCGCCCGTCGAATGCCTGCCGATGGAAGGCGACGTGCTGTTTCTCGGCCCGGCTGGCAAGCAGGAGCCGTTCATTGTCGCGGAGCGCCAGTATCACCATGACGGCGACGCCGACTGGACCATCATCCTGATTCTCGATGTCCCGCAAGCAACCCACTGATCGCTGACGGCGCGCCGGCGGCCTCAGGGCCGCCCCACCTGTCCAGCGTGTCCGCGCGCCGCTGACGCCCGCGCCCGAATTCAGGCGATCTTCGACACCACGCGAATCTCCGCGTGCTCGATCCAAGCCGCGGCCGCCTTCCTTCTTATAAGCCTGGATATGCGCGGATTTCGCATGCGCCGCGAGCGCTTCATGGGCTTTCCCACCGCTCGATGAACACGAACCGGCGCGGCTCCTGCACGTCGCGCCAGAATCCGCCCGGCAGAGCAGTGCCAAGCCCGCCGCCCGAATGGCCGCATCAGCGCCTACAGCGGCACTAGCATGTGAGCACCGTCGGCCTGGAGTTTGGCGGGCGACCACCGGGCGCCCTGCTACCCTCGGCGTGGTACGGTAACTCATTGCGATTGAGAATCGGTTTCGCGCGTGGCAAGCGCGCGGGACGCCCCGGCGCATTACCGCAACGGATTGCCGCACGGCCGTAGGCAGCCGTTTTGCAGACAATTTTCGCGCCCATGCGTTTGTGATAACCCGCACATTGTCGCGCGCTGCAAACTGCTAGACTCATTTTGACCAATTCGCCGGAGTCCAGCGTGGCTGGTACCGCCCTCCGTGTTCGCGGGACGCATTCGTTTCGTTCCGGCGGCGCTTCGGGTGTGCGAGCGCTACGCGCCGAATGGGTTTGCGTGCCACTTCATTCCCTTGCCGCAACGATCCCATGTCAGCTTTCATGCCCGCTTCTATGCCATCCGTCAGCGAATTGACCGTGAGCGGCCTGCTCCCGCACCTGGCCCGCGGCGAGTCGGGCTGGACCGCGACCTGGCGCGCGTTGACATTGCACAGCGTGTTCCAGCCGGTGCTGTCGGTCACGCATCAGTGCGTGGTCGGCTACGAGGGGCTGTTGCGCGCGTTCGATCCGGTCGGTCTGCCCGTCTCGCCCGAAGTATTGTTCTCGGGCACGCGCTCGGCCGCCGAAGCGCGCGAACTCGATCGCATCGCGCGCTGCCTGCATGTGGCGAACTTCATGGAGCAAGGCATCAGCACCGGGTGGCTGTTTCTCAACACGCGCCCGCAGGTGTTCGAAACCGGCTGGCCGCAGCGCGCTTTCATCGACGAGTTGTCCGCGCATTTCGGGCTGCCGCAGGAGCGCATCGTGATCGAAGTGCTCGAGCAGCCCGCCGACGATGAATCCGCCGTCGCCAGCATGCTCGCCGCCTCGCAGCCGCGCGATTTTCTGATCGCGATCGACGACTTCGGCACCGGCTTCTCGAACTTCGATCGCGTGTGGCGCTTCCGCCCCGACATCGTCAAACTCGACCGCTCGCTCGTCGCGCGCGCGGGCAAGCGCGAGGGCGACGAATCGATGATCAGCCATCTGATCGCGATGCTGCATCAGTCGGGCACGCTCGTGCTCGCCGAAGGCGTCGAAACCGATGAAGAACTGATGATCCTGATGCAGGCCGACGTCGATTTCGTGCAGGGGTTCTGGTTCGGTCAGCCAAAGAGCAGCGTGCTGGCCGCCTGCACGAAGGTGCCTGCGCTCGTCGCGTCGATCTGGAGCAAGTTCGCCGAATACGAGCGTGCGCACGCCGGCCACCAGCGGCTCGGGTTCGAGGGCTTCGCGGAAGCGGTGCTGGCCGCCGTCGACACCTACAAGGCGACCGGTGACCTCGAACAGGCCGCGCAAAAGATCTGGCATCTGCCCGAAGCGCGCCGCGTATTCCTCACCGACGGCCTGGGCGAGCAGACCCAGCCTTCGGTGACGGCGGCGTCGGTCCCGCCGCCTCCGAAGCGGCTCGCGCCGCTCTATACGGAGACGCGCAGCAACTGGTCGCGTCGCGCGTATTTCCGGCACGCGCTCGCGGCGCCGGGCCGCGTCGCGATGATGGGGCCGCATTATTCGCTCGCCGATGGTCAGGACTGCTACACCGCGGCGATCGCGTTCGAGCGCGACGGCACGCACGTGCTGTGCGTCGACTTCGTGCCGGAGGCGTCACCGCCGGATGTGCGCACCGGCAGACGCGGCGCCGGGCGTTAGCGACCCACGCCGCTACTCGTGCACGCGGCCGCGCCCCGTCTTGACCTCGCTGCGCCTGGTCTTGCTGTCGAGCCGCCGCAGGTTCGACGCGCGGGTCGGCCGCGTCGCGACCCGATGCTTGCGGGTCACGCTGACGCTTTCGATCAGTTCATCGAGCCGCGCGAGCGCCGCCGCGCGGTTCATCTCCTGGGTCCGATGCTCCTGCGCCTTGATGATCACGACGCCGTCGCGCGTGAGCCGGTGGTCGGACAGCGCGAGCAGACGCATCTTCAGCACTTCCGGCAGCGACGAGGCACGCACGTCGAAACGCAGATGGATCGCGCTCGACACCTTGTTGACGTTCTGACCACCCGCCCCCTGCGCGCGCACGGCGGTCAATTCGATTTCGTTGGGCGGGACCGGATAGCGGGATGTCATGTGTGGTCGGCAAGGAAGATGCGTCAGTGTACAAGCGCTCGGCGCGAGATGCGCGAACTCGCGGGAAGGCGGCGGAGCGCCCGGTGCGGCGCCCGGCGGCACCGGCTCGCGAACGCTACGAAAAAAACCATTTGCGTCGGCCCGACCGGTTCATCGATACTGGTTCTTTCGCTTACGGCGTAAATTCATATGAAAATCCGTCCCGGTTTCGTGCTCGAACTGGCCGTCAACTTTCTGCTGCCGTGGCTTGCCTACCGGCTCGCGTTGCCGCGGGTCGGCGAGACCGGCGCGCTGATCGCGTCCGCCGTGCCGCCGCTCGTGTGGAGCGCGATCGAGCTCGCGCGCTTCAGGCGCGTCGATGCGCTCAGCGTGATGGTGGTGGCGGGCATCGTGCTGTCGGTCGCGGCCATGGCGCTCGGGGGCAGTCCGCGCATGCTGCTGTTGCGCGAGTCGCTGGTGTCCGGCGCGGTCGGCGTCGCGTTCCTGCTGTCACTGCCGATGCGTCGTCCTCTGATCTTCTACCTCGCGCGCGCGACGGTCGCGCGCGAAATGGAAGGCGGCGCCGCGCATTTCGAGGCGCTATGGCGCGAGCGCCCCGGTCTCGCCACCGCGATGCGAACCATGACGCTCGTGTGGGGCATCGGGCTGACCGCCGAAACCGCGCTACGCGCGTGGATGGCGCTGACGTGGCCGATCGAACGCTTCCTCGTCGTGTCGCCCTTGATCGGCTACGGCATCTACGCGGGACTCGCGCTGTGGACACTGTGGTATCGCAGGACGATGCGCAGCCGCGTCGAGGCCATCGAGCGGGCAAGCGGGGTTGCCGGTTGAGCGCCGCTCGCACCACAAGTCCGCCACTCCGCTTTTTCTGCCTGCTGCCGCGCGATCAACGCGATGCTTCGGCAATCCGCGCGGCCAGCCCCGAATCACGCTGCGTCGGCGTCGCGATCGCCTGCGCGAGCACGGCCCGCGCGCCGATCACCTCGACGCGTTCGCGCGCGCGAGTAATCGCCGTATACACGAGCTCACGCGACAACACCCGGCTGAACGCCGACGGCAGCACCAGCACCGCTTGCTCGAACTCCGAACCTTGCGACTTGTGGACCGTCAGCGCGAACGCGGTGTCGTGCGGCGGCAGCGCGGCCGGCGACACCGCGCGCACACCGCCGTCGCCGGTGCGGAAGTACACGCGCAGCGCGCCACCCGCGCCCGGCAGCGCAATGCCGATGTCGCCATTGAACAGACCCAGCGCGTAATCGTTGCGCGTCACCATCACCGGACGTCCGGCAAACCACTGCGCGCCGACCGCGAGCGTGACGCCCGCGGCGCGGCGCACCTCAGCCGCCATCGCCGCGTTGACCTGATCGACGCCGCGAGGTCCGAGCCGCGTCGCACAGAGGATGCGGAAGCGGTTGAGCGCGTCGAAGAGCGGCACTGGATCGGGCGTATCGACGGCGAGCGCCCTGGCAAGCGCGTCGGCGTACGGCGCGAAGCCACCGGCAAGTCTTGCGGTGGTGCGCTCGGCCAGCATCGTGTGAGCGTCCTCGTGCAGCGCCGCGGCGCAGACCTCGGTCGGGTCGATCTGCAATACGTCGAGCGCCGCGCTCGGTGAGCCGTTGCGAATCGCGACGGACAAACGGCCGATCGGCGACTCGAGACCGAACCGGTAGTTGCGCTCGAGCCAGACGACGCAGTCCGCGAGCGGGTTGCGTTCGATCGCCGATCGCTTATCGCGATCCGCCTGCTCGCCAGTCGCCGATGTCACGCCGTCACCGAACAGATCGCCCGACGCGGGTGACTCGAAAGTTTGCGGCGTCTCGGGCAGCGCAAATAAATCGTCCAACGGAGCTTCATCGACTTCACGCAACGCGCGCGGCAAAGCCCGCGCGAGCCGCGCCTCGTCGATGTCGAGCGCCTGCGCGACCCATTGCAATCCGCGCGCGCTCAACGCCGGCCGCGCGCTGAGTTCGGCGAACACCGCGCCGGCTTCGACCGCGGCGAGCTGGTCCTTATCACCGAGCATCACGAGCCGCGTTTGCGGCCCGATCGCGTCGAGCAGATGCGTGGCCATCGCCACGTCGATCATCGACGCCTCGTCGATCACGACCACGTCATACGGCAACGGATTATCGCGATGATGCCGGAAG